>JASHVV010000305.1 GCA_030044385.1 Gammaproteobacteria bacterium | reverse complement strand
AGTCCGCTGTCGACTTCCGTCCAGGTCCTGCCGTAGTCGTGAGTGCGCAAGACATGCGGATGAAAGTCGTCTTGCCGGTGGGCGTCCACCGCTGCGTAGGCAGTGGCCGGATCGAGCGCCGAGGCATCGATTGCGCTCACCTTCTCCCACGCCCCCAGCGTCGGCGGCGTCACGTTCTGCCAGTGCCGGCCGTCATCGCGCGTGAGCTGGATCAGGCCGCTGTCCGTGCCGACCCAGATGAGCCCGGCGGCCGCGGGGGACGGCGCGATGGTGCTGATCACGCCAAACCCACACGCTCTCGCTTGCTCCCCGGTCGCCTGCGCGGTGCAGTCGCCGGCATGCGGCCGCGTACCGGTGAGGTCGGGCGAGATGATCTGCCAGTGATCGCCCTGGTCAGTGGTCTGAAAGAGCACCTGCGCGCCGTAGAGGAGCGCCCGCGGCTGGGTGGGAGTGAAAGCTATGGGCGTCACCCAGCCGTAGCGATACTTCACCGTCAGCGGATTGGCGCCGTAGCTGTTGATCGGCCACGGCGAGACGTTCGCCACCTGACCGGTGGCGGCGTCGAATCGCGATACCCTGCCGCCCATGCCGCTGCCGAACACCAGGTCCGGATCGTCCGGATCGGGCAGCATGTAATCGCGCTCGTCGCCGCCGACCGGATGCCAGTCGCGGAAGGTGAGCGAGCCGTAGTCGCTGCGGCTGGCGGCGCCGATGGTGCCGCTGTCCTGCTGGCCGCTGTAGATCCAGTACGGGAAGCGGCTGTCGGCCGCGACGTGATAGAACTGGCCCGTGGGCTGGTTGTACCAGCTGCTCCAGGTCTTGCCGTCATCGATCGTGACCACCGCGCCTTGGTCGGACGCGGTGATCCAGTGATCCGGATGCTCGGGATTGATCCACACGAAGTGGTAGTCGTCGCCGCCGGGCGCGCCCTTGATGATGCTCCAGGTCCTGCCGCCGTCGGTCGAGCGGCGAATCGATTGGCCCGCGGAGTAGACGACGTCGGGATTGCGCGGGTCGACGGTCAGCCGCGAGAAGTACCAGTTCCCGAAGGTATCCGCATCGGTGTTCACCCGCTGCCAGTGATCGCCGCCGTCGTCCGAGCGCCACACGCCCCCCTCGCTGTCCGAAGCCACGGTCGCGTAGATGCGCGTGCCCTGCGAGGTGTGCGTGACCGCGAGTCCGATGCGCCCGAGCGGACCCTGCGGCCAGCCGCTGCCGGCCAGGCGACTCCAGGTCACCCCGCCGTCGGTGGAGCGGTAGATCGCGCTGCCGGGCCCGCTCAGCGGCTCGAAGTAGTCGAGCCACGGATAATCCCGGACCTGCCAGGCCGCGGCGTAGAGCAGATCGGGATTGGTCGGATCCGCGGCGAGATCGACGACTCCGGTGTCGTCGTTGATCGCCAGGACGTGCACCCAGGTCTTGCCGCCGTCGGTGGAGCGGTAGATGCCGCGCTCGGGATTGGGGCCGAAGAGATGCCCGAGCGCCGCCACCACCACGACATCGGCATTGCGCGGATCGACCCAGATCCGGCCGATATTGTGGGTCGCCGCCAGCCCGAGCGGCTGCCAGCTCTTGCCGCCATCGGTTGACTTAAAGACGCCGTGACCGGACGCGACGTCATACCGCGGCGCAACCTGGCCCGAGCCCACGTAGATCGTGTCCGGCGCGGACGGCGCGACCGCGAGCGCCCCAATGGCCGGCGGCAATGCGTTTGCGATCGGCCGCCAGGTTCTGCCGGCATCGATCGTCTTCCATACGCCGCTACCCGCCCCGGAGAAGTAGAACGCATCCGGGCTGCCGGGCACGCCCGCCGCCATGGTCGCCCAGCCGCCGCGGAATGGGCCTACCAGACGCCACTCGAGCTGCGCGTAGGCGGAGGGCGATACCGGTCCCTGGAATGGAGACATGGGGGCCTCCGTGCGCGGGAAAGGCACCTGTGCCGCGGCAGCGACGCCCTGCGCCTGCGCTTGCGAGGCGAGCAGGGCAGCGGGGCACGCCAGAGCGAGAGCGAGGACGGCAAGACCCGCGGTCCGCGGCGCGTGCGGCAGGCGATCGATTCCGGTCATTGGCGACCCCCCATGAATGGAATCCATAACCATACCGGATTTGGGCCTGTCCCACCCCTGAAACACCCGGCGGCTGCGGCAGGCGGAGCGCCCGGCGGGTCTTGCCGAGCACCTGCCTTGCAGGATGACGGCCACCTGGCAACCCGCAGTTTCGGGTGTGAGAGAATTCGCCACATCCTTCCGGCGCAACGAAACGAGATGAAACGCAGATGACCGAATCGTCAGCTTCCATCATCCCGTCGCCGGATCCCAACAGCAAGCCCCGTTGGTCAGTTGGTTTTTTCCCGAAGAGCGGCTGAAGGCACGTGGGCGTCCGCACCCTGATGGTGCAAGGCACCACCTCCGATGCCGGCAAGAGCACGCTCGTCGCGGGACTGTGCCGCCTGTTGCGGCGGCGCGGCGTGCGCGTCGCTCCGTTCAAGCCGCAGAACATGGCTCTCAACAGCGCGGTCGGCATCGACGGCGGCGAGCTCGGCCGTGCGCAGGCGCTGCAGGCGCAGGCGGCGGGCATAGCCGCGACGGTGGATCTCAACCCGGTATTGCTCAAGCCGAGCACGGACCGGCGCTGTCAGGTCATCATTCACGGACAGGCCGTCGGCGAGATGGGCGCCTGGCGGTACCACGAGTACAAGCGCCTGGCGCTCGAGGCCGTGTTGACCTCCTACCGGCGGCTGCGCGAAACATACGAAGTCATCGTCGTCGAGGGCGCCGGATCACCCGCCGAGATCAACCTTCGCGAGGGTGACATCGCCAACATGGGCTTTGCGGAGGCGGTCGACTGTCCCGTCGTGCTCATCGCCGATATCGATCGGGGCGGTGTGTTCGCGCACATCGTGGGCACGCTGGCGCTGCTCAGCCCGAGCGAGCGCAGCCGTGTCCGCGGCTTCGTCATCAATCGCTTCCGCGGCGAGCTGTCGCTGCTGCAGCCCGGACTGGATTGGCTGGAGAAGCGTACGGGCAAGCCGGTGCTGGGCGTCCTCCCCTATCTGCACGGATTGCGCCTCGATGCCGAGGACGGCATCGACCGCACCCTCGCCACGCCCTCGCCCTCGCCTGGATCGACGAGCCTGCTGCGCGTCGTCGTCCCGGTTCTGCCCCGGATCAGCAATCACACCGACTTCGAGCCGCTTGCCGCTCACCCGCAGGTGGAGTTGCATTACGTCGACGCCGCGGCCGCCGCTCATCCGCCGCCCGCCGACCTCGTCATCCTCCCCGGATCCAAATCCGTGCGCGCCGACCTCGAGTGGCTGCGTGCGCAGGGCTGGCCTGAATATCTCGCGCGGCACCTGCGCTACGGCGGCAAGGTCCTCGGCATCTGCGGCGGCCTGCAGATGCTGGGGCGGGCGATTGCGGACCCGGAAGGCGTCGAGAGCGCGCCCGGAGAGAGCCGCGGCCTCGGCTTGCTCGACCTGACCACGGTCCTGCTGCCAGGCAAGCGACTGTCCAACGTGTGCGGACGGCTGCAGCCGGAAGGCGCCCGCGTGCGCGGCTACGAGATTCACGCGGGTCGAACCCATGGCCCAGCCTTGGCGCGTCCCGCCGTGCTGCTGGATGACGGCACCCCGGACGGCGCCCTCTCGCCGGACGGCCAGATCATGGCCACGTACCTGCATGGCCTCTTCGAGGACGCCGCGGCCTGCACGGCGCTGCTGCGCTGGGCAGGCCTCTCCCGGCCGCTTGAGATCGACCACGCCGCGCGCCGCGAGGAGTCGCTCGACCGGCTGGCCGACAGTATCGAGAGCACCTGCGACCTCGAGCGCCTGCTTGAATGAGGCTGTACGGGAGCACCAAATATGCGTACAATGTGCGCATAAGGTGCAGAATGCTATCCGAGATACTCCCTTACTCCGCATTCGAGGCGTTCCTCGCCGAGCTGCAAGAGCCGGGGAGACCGATCATCTCCCCGCTTCGATTCGCCCAGAAACTGAATCTGGAGCAGCAAAGGCTCGCCGAGCTCGCGCACGTGCATCGCAATACCGTGAGCCGAATGCCCGGCTCTCCGCGATTGCAGGATTTTCTCCGGGAGGCCGTGCGCGTCCTGGCAGCGGCCTTCAGCCTGGCGGAGAGTCCTGACCGGGCGCTTTACTGGTTCCGGAGCCATCCGATTCGCGACTTCGACTACAAAACTCCGGAGGTCCTCGTTTCCGAAGGCAAGGCGGACGCCGTGATCCGTTACATCGAATCCCTGAGCGCTGGCGCAAGCGGGTGATCGTGCGGCCGTTACATCCGGCCGAAACGTTCTACCGTTTCATCACTCCCCGATGGTCCCACACACCGACCAGTGGCGCCGGAGCGGCAAGGTTTGGCGGACGATTCAACCGACCGGGAGTCGACGCAATCTACCTCTCGCGGCACATTGAAACAGCCGCTGCAGAATACCAGCAGGATGATCCGCTGATCCCGCCAGGCATGCTGGTCACTTATTGGGTCGCCCTATCCCAGGTCGTCGATTTCGAAGCCGGCTACGTCCGCGGGCTTTGGGATGAGCTCTGGGTGGATTGGGACTGCCAATGGCGCAAGCAGTCCCTTTACGAGCAAATCGAGCCGCCAAGTTGGTTGTTGGGAGACTTGGCGATCGAGAGCGGCGCAAAAGGCATCGTGTTTCCCTCTACGAGGCACCCGGGCGGCAGCAATTTGGTCTTGTACCCGCAGCGACTCGAAGAGAGCGACGAGCTGTCCGCCTACGATCCGCGAGGCGACTTGCCGCTGAACAAGGAATCGTGGCGATGTGCGGTGGCGCAATGTTCCAGCCGGCGGCCACGGCCTATACTGGAAAGGAGCGGGACACTATTACGGAATGAGCCAGAGAGACACTGAGAGCGAGCGGCGCTATCGGGCGATCTTCGAGAACCCGTTCGATCTGATCGCCGTGCTGGAGGCGGTGCGCGACGCCGAAGGCACGATCGTGGACTGGCGCTATACCGACGCCAATAGCGCCTGGGTACGGGCGCAGGGCCGGCCGCGCGACCAGCTTCTCGGCAGCACCGTGGGCGCGATCATGCCTGCCCGTGCGGCCGACCTCATCGCCCTCTACACCCGCGTGCTCACCCGGAGCCGGCCGGAGCAATACGAGGAGCGCTGCGCGGAGATGGACCTGCTCATCAGCCTCTTTCCCATCGGCCGTGACTCCGTGGTCACGTGCGGCGTCGACATCAGCGCGCGCATCCGCACCGAGGCCGAGGTCAGGCGGCTGCTGGAGGTCAACCGCGCGGAGCGCGAGTGGCTGTCCGCGGTGCTCAACTCACTCACGGAGGAGGTTTACTTCGCGGATCCGCAGAGACGCTATACCTACGCGAACCCCGCCGCCATGCGCGAGTTCGGCCACGAGACGGTGGCGGGCGAGGACATCGAGAAGATCGTCTCGCAACTCGAGGTCCTGCGGCCCGACGGAACGCCGCGGCCATTCGCCGAAGCCCCGCCCGTGCGCGCGCTCGCCGGCGAGGTCGTGCGCGACGAGGAGCAGATCGTCCGCATTCCCCGCACCGGCGAGCTCCGCCATCGGCAGGTCAGCTCGGCCCCCGTTCGGGACAACAAGGGCAGGATCATCGGCTCGGTTTCCGTCGTGCGCGACGTGACCGAAAAGCGCCTGCGCGAGAGGGAGCGGCGGGCCGCGGAGAAGCAGCGCCAGGAGCTCATCTCCACACTGGCGCACGAGCTGCGCAACCCGCTGGCTCCGCTGCGCACCGGCATCGCGTTACTGAAGAAGGTGCGCGAGCAGCCGCAACTCCTCGACACCGTTCCACCCATGATGGAGCGCCAGATCCGCGAGCTCGTATCGCTCATCGACCGCCTGCTCGATGTCTTCGAGGAGAAAGACTCCGCTAGTGCATAGCGGGCAGGCAACTCGTCTCGACGATTTCCGCCAATGGATGACAATGGGTGCTGACGGGCTCGAACCGCCGACATTCGCCGTGTAAAGGCGACGCTCTACCAGCTGAGCTAAGCACCCTCGTTCATTGGCGAAAATCGTCGAGACGATTTTCGCGAGACCCTACACGTTTTCCGCGGGCAAAGGGAACGGCCCTTTGCCCGCTACGCCCTGCCACGGGCGCTTCGCGCCGGACGGGACGATTCTCGCGAGACCCTACACATTTTCCGCGGGGCCAGGGAACGGCCCTGGCCCCGCTATGTTACCGCTAGTGGGCCGGGACGACCTGCTTCAGGCGGCGGCCGTTGCGGCGGCCGCGCTTTTCCTCTTCCAGCGGGGCGGCGGGGGAAGTCTCGGTTTGCGCCAGCGGCACGGGCTGCTGCGTGAGCGCCAGAGCCAGCACCTCGTCGATCCACTTGACCGGCTTGATCTCGAGATTGCCCTTGATGTTGTCGGGGATCTCGGCCAGGTCCTTCTCGTTCTCGTCC
>JASHVV010000304.1 GCA_030044385.1 Gammaproteobacteria bacterium | reverse complement strand
CCGGCGAGGGCGAACGCGGTCATCTTGGGATCGCAGGGGTGGATCGAGCCGTCCTGGACGCCCTCGCGCAGCAGCCGGCGGATGCCCTGATCGATCTCCGACTTCATCGCCTTGATGTGGGCGCTCATGTCCGGCGACAGGTCCTGATCCTCAGCGCGCACCATGCACCAGCCGAATTCCGAGGCCACGGCGGCGCCGTAGCGGCACAGCACCGCCTTCAGCCGCTCCCGGGCCGGCGCCTGGAGGACGCGCGCCTCGCGGAACGCGGCGCGGATACCCTCGATGCCCGCCACGAAGCACTCGAACAGCAGCTGCTCCTTGTTGCTGACGTAATAGTAAACGGTGGGCTTGGTCACCTCGAGGGCCGCGGCGATGTCATCGAGCGAGGTGTTGTGATAGCCCTTGCGGTTGAAGGCGCGCGCGGCGGCGCGGATCACCGCGTCGCGCTTGACCTCGCGATCGCGCAGCCGCTCGCGGCTGGCCCGCCACGGGGACACGGTGGATTCGTCGCGTGCCGCCGCCGGTGACGGCGAGTCGCGAAGCGACGAGCGCACGGACAGGATGTCCGGGCCGGGAGCCCGGCCTCCAGGGACGGTCAGTGGCACAGCTTTCGGCGAGCCTGCTTTGGGACGGTTCGTCGGCATCTCGGTTCGGGGGTCGCGGCCGGTTTTACCGGCCAGTTGCGCCGGCCAGTATAGCGGACCTCTGCCCGCCGGCCCGCGTTGACCCCGGGGCCGGCCGTGGATCATACTCACCGGTAGCCATTCTACCGGCGCGTAAAGGTAAAGTATTCCCTCCGCCGCCAGCTTGCAAGCGAGCGTTCACCCCATGGCACCCAAGCCCCGTACCGGCGCCCAGGCCGCCGCCCAGCCGGTCTCCCAGGCCCGCCCTCACGCCCTCCCCCAGGCCGTCGTGCCGCCGGAGGTCGAGCCCGGCCGCGCGGCCCCGCCGCTGCGGTTCGTCTCGGCGGCCTCCCTCTTCGACGGTCACGACGCGGCGATCAACATGATTCGCCGCCTGCTGCAGGCCCATGGCGCCGAGGTCGTCCATCTTGGCCACAACCGCAGCGTCGCGGAGATCGTCAGGGCTGCCATCCAGGAGGACGCGGACGCGATCGCCGCGAGCTCCTATCAGGGCGGCCACAATGAGTACTTCGCCTACATGGTGGACATGCTGCGCGAGCTAGGCTGCGGACACATCCGGGTCATCGTGGGCGGCGGCGGGACGATCGCGCCTCACGAGATCGAGACGCTGGAGCGCTATGGCGTCGAGCGGATCTACACGCCCGAGGACGGTCGGAGGCTCGGCCTCGACGGTATGATCGACGATGTATTCGCACGTGTAAGAGCTGCCACCAAGCCGGCTTACGAGCCACGACCGCTCAATCCCCGCGACCACGCGCAGATCGCGCGTGCGATCACGCTGCTGGAGAACGCATCACCGGACAGCGGCCCCGGGAGCGAGAATACGGAGCAGATCCGGCAGACTCTGGCGCGTTCCCGCGCCCGCGTGCCCGTCATCGGCATCACCGGCAGCGGTGGCGCCGGCAAGTCGAGCCTCACCGACGAGCTGCTCGCGCGCCTGACCCGGAATTTCCCCGATCGGCAGATCGCCGTGGTCGCGATGGATCCGACCCGCCGCAGAAGCGGCGGCGCGCTGCTCGGCGACCGCATCCGCATGAACAGCCTGGCCTCGGAGGCCATTTTCATGCGCTCGCTGGCCACACGGCGGCAGCATCTCGCGACTTCGGCGGTGCTGAAGGACGTGATCCAGCTCTATCAGGCCGCGGGCTTCGATCTCGTGATCGTCGAGACCGCGGGCACGGGCCAGGCGGATACGGAGGTCGTGGATCTCGTCGACCTGTCGCTCTACCTGATGACGAGCGAGTACGGGGCCGCGAGCCAGCTGGAAAAGATCGATATGCTGGACTACGCCGATCTGGTCGTGATCAACAAGAGCGACAAGCGCGGTGCGCAGGACAGCCTGCGCGACGTGCGCAAGCAGTGGCGGCGCAACCACCCGGCGCAGGCGCGCCTGTCCGATCCGGAGCTGCCCGTTTTCCCGACCATCGCCAGCCGCTTCAACGATCCCGGCGTCAATCGGCTCTTCGCCGCGCTCTGTGCCGGCCTCGCCGCCAAAGGCACCGGTGGCGACTGGCAGGCGGCCGATCCCGGTCCGGTGGAGCTGACGCCGCGCGAGCCGCTGATTCCCGGATCGCGGGTGCGTTATCTGGCGGAGATCGCGCAGAGCGGACGCGCCGCGCGTGCGGAGACGGAGCGCCAGGTCACCGCGGCGAGGCGCGCATCCGGACTCTATCAGTCGCTGCAGGCGCTCGCGGACACCGCGTTGCCCGCGCCGCTGGCCCGCTTCAGCGACGCGGCGCTGGCCGACCCCGCCGCTGATGCGACCCGGCGGGAGCTGCGCGCCGCCTACAACCGGATGCTGGAGGAGATCGGCGCCGAAAGCGTCGCGGAGCTCGAGGCCTGGCCGGCGCGCGTGCGCGCCGCCGCGGACGCGACCTACTCCTACAGGGTGCGCGACCGGGAGGTCACGGGAGACAACTACACGGAAACGCTGTCGCATCAGCGCGTCCCCAAGATCGCCGTGCCGCGTTTCGCCGACTGGGGCGAGCAGCTGCGCTTCATCCGCTCGGAGAACCTGCCGGGGTACTATCCGTACACGGGCGGCGTATACCCGTACCGGCGCGAGGAGGAAGACCCGACACGCATGTTCGCGGGCGAGGGTCCGCCGGAGCGCACCAACCGCCGCTTCCATTATCTTGCGCGGGGCGGCAGCGCCGTCCGGCTTTCCACCGCCTTCGACTCGACGACGCTTTACGGCGAGGATCCCGATACGCGTCCCGACATCTATGGACGGACGGGCAACTCCGGCGTGTCGGTGGCGACGCTCGATGACATGAAGAAGCTCTACTCGGGCTTCGATCTGACGCTGCCGTCGACCTCGGTGTCGATGACCATCAACGGGCCCGCGCCCATGATCCTCGCGATGTTCATGAATACGGCCATCGATCAGCGGGTCGAGCGCCACCTGCGGTCCGAGGGGCGCTGGAGCGAGGCGGAGCGGCGCATCGCGGAGCTCCACCAGGCGGCGAGCGGACGCGGCATCGCGCCGCCCGCCTACAAAGGCGAGCGGCCGGC
>JASHVV010000037.1 GCA_030044385.1 Gammaproteobacteria bacterium | reverse complement strand
GCCACCCCGCGCAGCGCCAGCTCGCTGAGGCCCGCGCCCTGGCGCTCCTCGTAGTAAGCGATCATCTGCCGCCGCATGCGCGGCTCCCAGTAGCGCCTGAGGTGCCCCGCGACATCGTGGGCAGCCTGCTCCGCGTCCGGCTCCGCGGCGAAATAGGCGCCGATCTCGTTGGCCATCTTGATCAGAAGATCGATATTCATGGAAGCTCCAGACGCCACGGATGGGTATAGACCACGTGCCGGGATTCGCGCGCAAATGCCACCAGGGTCACCCCCGCGCGCTCCGCCACCCGCACCGCGAAGGCAGTCGGCGCCGAGAAGGCCGCAACGAGCGTCACGCCCACCGCAGCGCTCTTCTGCACCATCTCGAAGCTCGCGCGGCTGGTCAGAAGCAGCGCGCCGCCGGCGGGATCCTTCCCGGCGCGCACCAATGCGCCGATGGTTTTGTCGAGCGCATTGTGGCGTCCGACGTCCTCCCGTACGAGCTGGATGCCCTTGTCCGCGCCTTGGCCGGGGACGACCCACGCCGCGGCATGCACGCTCCCGGTGCGGGCGTTGATCGGCTGCAGATGCCCGAGCTGCGTAATGGCCGCGTGGAGGTCCGCAACGCTCATGCGGATGCCCGGCCCGACGGGTTTCAGCTCGCGGACCGCCTGCTCCACGGTTTCCTCGCCGCAGAGGCCGCAGCCGGTGCGGCCCGTCAGATTGCGCCTGCGGTCGATCAACGCCGAGAACCGCTCCCAGGCAACGGTGATTCTGACCTCGGCGGACTCTTCCCCACGGGTCACTTCCACGCCCCGGATCTCGTCGGGGCGGGCTACCAGCCCTTCGCTCAACGTGAAACCGACCGCGTAGTCTTCGAGGTCGGCCGGAGTCGCGAGCATGACCGCGTGCGGCACGCCGTGATACACGAGCGCGACCGGCATTTCCTCCGCGACCAGGTCGCGCTCCCGCGTGACCGTGCCCCCGCGCCAGCGCTCGACGTCGACCTCCGCAGCGACAGGCGGACCGTCGTCCGGCTTGCCGCTATCCGCGATCGACACGTTGCGTCCGCCGCATCCGCGCCTCGCTCAGGCAGGCGCCGGATCGCGCGGCCGGCGGCGCGCGGGCCGCGGCAATGCCCGCTCCTCGGCGGTGCGCTTGCGCCACGCGTCCTTCTGATTGACCAGCACGACCTCGACCGCCGTCACCTTGTACTCCGGACAGTTGGTGGCCCAGTCGGAGTTCTCCGTGGTGACCACGTTGGCATTGGTCTCCGGGAAGTGGAAGGTCGTGTAGACCACGCCCGGAGCGATCCGCTCCGTGACCTTCGCGCGCAGCACGGTCTCGCCCGCGCGGCTGGTGAGCCCGACCCAGTCGCCGTCGGTGATGCCGCGGACCTCCGCATCGTGCGGATGGATCTCGAGCATGTCTTCCGGATGCCACACCACGTTGTCGGTGCGGCGGGTCTGAGCGCCGACGTTGTACTGGGTCAGCACCCGTCCGGTGGTCAGGATCAGCGGGAAGCGGCTGGTCGAGCGCTCGCTCGTCGGCACGTACTCGGTGAGACAGAACTTGCCCTTGCCGCGCACGAACTGGTGCACGTGCATGGTCGGCGTGCCTTCCGGCGCGGCATCGTTGCACGGCCATTGGATGCTGCCCAGGCGGTCGATCTTCTCGTACGTGATGCCCGCGAAGGTCGGCGTGAGGCGCGCGATCTCCTCCATGATCTCGGAGGGGTGCCGGTAGCTCATCGGATACCCGAGGGCCTCCGACAGCATCATGGTGATCTGCCAGTCCTCGTAGCCCGCCTTGGGCGGCATGACCTTGCGCACCCGCGACACGCGCCGCTCGGCGTTCGTGAAGGTCCCGTCCTTCTCCAGGAACGAGGAGCCCGGCAGGAACACGTGGGCGAACTTCGCCGTCTCGTTGATGAACAGGTCCTGGATGACCACGCACTCCAGCGACTCCATGGCGCGCGTGACGTGCTGGGTGTTGGGATCCGACTGGACGAAGTCCTCTCCCTGCACGTACAGGGCACGGAAGCTGCCGTCGAGCGCCGCCTCGAACATGTTGGTGATCCGCAGGCCCGGCTCCGCCTGCAGCGTGACGCCCCAGGCCTGCTCGAACATCCCGCGCACCACCGGATCGGACACGTGCCGGTAGGCGCTGAACTCGTGCGGGAAGGAGCCCATGTCGCAGGACCCCTGCACGTTGTTCTGGCCGCGCAGCGGATTGACGCCGACGCCCTCGCGGCCGAGATTGCCGGTGCACATGGCGAGATTGGCGAGCGCCATGACGGCGGTCGAGCCCTGGCTGTGCTCGGTCACCCCGAGCCCGTAATAGATGGCGCCGTTCGGGCCGGCCGCATACAGCCGCGCGGCGCGGCGCACGAGATCGGCGGGCACGCCGGTCACCGCCTCCATGGCTTCCGGCGAGTAGCGCTCCGAGCCGACGAGCTCCTTCCACAGCTGGTACGCCTCCGGCTCGCAGCGCTCGGCCACGTAATCGTCCTTCGTCAGGCCTTCCGTCACGATGACGTGGGCAATCGCATTCAGGATCGCCACGTTGGTGCCCGGCGTCACCTGCAAGTGGACGTCCGCCGCGATGTGCGGGCTGCGCACGAGGCCGGTGGCGCGCGGGTCGATGACGATGAGCTTCGCGCCGCGACGCAGGCGCTGCTTCATCCGCGAGCCGAATACCGGGTGCCCCTCGGTCGGATTGGCGCCGATGACCAGGATCACATCGGCCTTGGCCACGGACGTGAACGCCTGGGTGCCGGCCGACTCTCCTATCGTGCTCTTCAGGCCGTAGCCGGTAGGGGAATGGCACACCCGGGCGCAGGTATCGACGTTGTTGTTGTGGAAGGCCGCGCGCACCATCTTCTGCACCAGGAAGGTCTCCTCGTTGGTGCAGCGCGAGGAGGTGATGCCGCCGATCGAGTCGCGGCCGTACTTCGCCTGGATGCGCCGCAGCTCGCTCGCCGCATAGGCGATCGCCTCCTCCCACGAGACCTCGCGCCATTCGTCACGCGTGGTCTTGCGGACCATGGGCTTGAGGATGCGATCACGGTGCGTCGCATAGCCGTAGGCGAAACGACCCTTGACGCACGCATGGCCCTCGTTGGCGTCGCCATTGCGATCCGGCACCATCCGCGCGACCTCGGTCGCCGCACCCTCGCCGCGCACCTCCGCCTTGAAGCTGCAACCCACGCCGCAGTACGCACAGGTGGTGGTGATCGCGCGCTCCGGCGGGCCGAGCCGGATCAGAGACTTCTCCATCAGCGCCGTGGTCGGACAAGCCTCGACGCACGCTCCGCAGGAGACACACTCGGACTCCAGGAACGACTCGTCCTGGCTGGCCGCGATCTTCGAGGCCAGGCCGCGCCCCTGGACCGTCAGCGCCAGGGTGCCCTGCACCTCGTCACAGGCGCGCACACAGCGCGAGCAGACGATGCACTGCTCGGGATCGAAGGCGAAGTAAGGATTGCTCTCGTCGCGCGGCAGCGGCGCGCGCGCCGCTTGCGGCACATATGAGGTACGTGTGAGGCCGACCTTCGCGGCCACTTCCTGCAGCTCACAACGCTCGCCCGTGGGATCGAGCGGGTGCTCCGACAGGTAAAGATCCAACACTCCCCGGCGCAGCGCCGCGAGCTTGTCCGATTGGGTCCGGATCTTCATCCCGGGCGCCACGGTCGTGGTGCAGGAGGCCGGATAGCCCTTGCGGCCTTCGATCTCCACCAGGCACATGCGGCAGGAGCCGAAGGCCTTCAGCGTGTCCGTGGCGCAGAGCTTCGGCACCCGCGTGCCCGCGAGCGCCGCGGCGCGCATGACGGAAGTGCCGGCGGGGACCGTGACGGCCTGGCCGTCGATCTCCACCGTGACGGCCGCGCCCGACTCGGCGGGCGCCGGCGTTCCCAGATCCTCGTAATCGATCGCAAACATGGTTAACTCCGAACGCGAAAGTCTTCCCTGAAATGCCGCAACGCGCTCTGCACGGGGAATGGAGCCATGCCCCCGAGGCCGCACAGCGACCCCTGCACCATGAGCTCGCACAGCTCCTCGAGCTTGCGCACGTTGCCTTGCGCCTCCCGGCCCTCGATGATCCGGTCGATGACTTCCATGGCGCGCGTCGAGCCGATGCGGCAGGGAGTGCACTTGCCGCAGGACTCGAGCGCGCAGAACTCCATCGCGTAGCGCGCCATTCGCGCCATGTCGACGGTGTCGTCGAAAGCGACGATGCCGCCGTGGCCGAGCAGCGCGCCGATGCTGCCGAGCGCCTCGTAATCCACCAGCGTGTCGAACTGCGAGGCCGGGATGTAGGCGCCGAGCGGCCCGCCGACCTGCACCGCCCGCAGCGGACGGCCGGAAGCGGAGCCGCCGCCATAGTCATAGAGGAGCTCCCGCAGCGTCAGACCGAAAGCCCGCTCGACCAGGCCGCCGCGCTTGATGTTGCCGGCGAGCTGGAGGGGGAGCGTGCCCCGGGACTTGCCCATTCCAAAGCCGGCGTAGTACTCCGCCCCCCGATGCAGGACGGTCGGCACGCTCGCGAGCGTGATCACGTTGTTGACGATCGTGGGCCGGCCGAAGAGCCCTTTGATGGCCGGCAGCGGCGGCCGCACGCGGACCTCGCCCCGCCTGCCCTCCAGGCTCTCCAGCAGCGAGGTCTCCTCGCCGCAGATGTAGGCGCCGGCGCCGAGGCGAACCTCGAGATCGAAGCGCTTGCCGCTGCCCATCACATCGGCGCCGAGATAACGCGCCTGGTAAGCAGCCGCGATGGCTTCAGTCAACGCCCGGTGCGCGTGCGGATATTCCACCCGCAGGTAGATGTAACCCTGAGTAGCGCCGACGGCGAGCGCGGCGATCGTCATGCCTTCGATCAGGCTGAGGGGATCACCCTCCATCAGCATCCGGTCGGAGAACGTTCCCGAGTCGCCCTCGTCGGCGTTGCAGGTGACGTACTTCTGGCCGGCGGGCTGCTCCAGCACGGTCTTCCACTTGATACCCGTCGGAAACGCCGCCCCGCCCCGCCCGCGCAGTCCCGAGTCGGTGACGGCCTGCACCACGGCCTCCGGGCTCATCGCGAGCGCACGGCGCAACCCTTGATAGCCGCCGTGGATCACGTAGTCCGCGACGCTCACCGGGTCGACTACACCGACACGCGCGAAGGTGAGTCGCTGCTGGCTCGCGAGCCACGGGATACCGTCGGCGAGACCCAACGACAGAGGGTGCGCGCCGCCGTTGTGGAAGTCGGCGTCAAAGAGGCCCGGCACGTCACCGACGGTCACCGGCCCGTAGGCCGTCCGTCCGCGCGCAGTAGCCACCTCTACCAGCGGCTCCAGCCAGTATGCCCCGCGCGAGCCGTTGCGGATGAGCTGCAGCTCGAGCCCGCGGGCCGTGGCCTCACGCGCAATCGCGTGCGCGACCTCCCCCGCGCCGAGCGAAAGAGCGCCGGCATCGCGAGGCACATAGACGATTGAGGTCATGCGGGAGCAGTCACCTCGTGCGGTCGGCGTCCGAGAGCAGCGCGTCCAGGCGCTCCGGAGTCACCCGGCCATGCAGCCTGCCATCGATCATCACCGCGGGCGAGCACGCGCAGTTGCCCAGGCAGTAAACCGGCTCCAGCGAGAAGCGGCCGTCGGGCGTCGTCTCATGAAAGTCTACTCCCAGTCGCTCCCGCGCGTGCACGGCCAGCGCCTCCGCGCCCACGGCCTGGCACGACTCCGCCCGGCATACGCTCACGGTGTGCGCCCCGGGCGGCGTGCTGCGAAAGTAGTGATAGAACGAGACGACGCCGTGGACCTCAGCGCGCGAGAGGTTGAGCTCCGAGGCCACGAGCGGCACCGCGGCCGGCGGAACATACCCGAGCTCCGCCTGAACCGCGTGCAGCACTTCGATCAGCGGCCCGGGCCGCCCCTTGAGGCCCGCAACGATCCTGCGGACGGTCTCAGCGTGCTCGGACGCCAATTTATCCATGGCCCGAGTATACGTCCTGTGCCGGCGGCGTCTCCTGTCTGCGCCCCGGAACCCCTCACCCGCGCTGCCGGGTGTTCGATTTCCGAGACGCAGCGCTCATCCTGCGAGCTGCCGGGCGTGATGCCGCAGATGGTCCTCGATGAGGCTCGATATGAAGTAATACCCGTGGTCGTAGCCTTCATGCCGCCGCAGCGTGAGCCTGAGCCCTGATTTGCGGCAGGCCTCCTCGAGGAAATGCGGATGGAGCTGCGCCTCCAGGAACTGATCCGCCAGCCCCTGATCGACCAGTATGGGCGGCCGCCGCGGCCCATCGGTGATCCCGGCGGCCAACTCCGAGGCGTCATAGGTTGCCCACTGCCCGGTATCCGGCCCCAGATAGCCGCCGAGCGCCTTCTGTCCCCACGGGCAGCGGCGCGGTGCGCTGATGGGCGCGAACGCCGACACCGATCGATACCGGCCCGGATTGCGCAGCGCGATCGTGAGCGCGCCGTGTCCGCCCATCGAGTGGCCGAAGATCCCCGTGCGCTCGCCCTGCGCCGGAAAATGGCTCTCGATGAGCGCGCGCAGCTCCTGGGTGACATAGGTATACATGCGGTAGTGGCGCGACCACGGCTCCGCCGTGGCATCGAGGTAGAAACCGGCGCCGACGCCGAAGTCCCAGGAGTCGCTGTCTCCCGGGAGCTTGACGCCGCGCGGGCTGGTGTCGGGCGCCACGAGCATCAGCCCGAGCTCGGCGGCCACGCGCTGCGCGCCCGCCTTGATCATGAAGGTCTCCTCCGTGCACGTGAGCCCGGCGAGATAGTAGAGCACCGGCACCGGGCCCGATTTCGCCTGGGCGGGCGTGAAGACCGCAAAGCGCATGGCGCATGCGGTGCTCGCCGCGTCGTGGCGATAGAAGCCGACCGTGCCGCCGAAGCAGCGATGCTGACTGATGACTTCGAACGGCTGGCCGCCCGCGGGATGTGTGTCCATGGGCAACTTATACCCCGCGGCTGCCGGTGAGTCACCGCGCGCGCCGCGCCGCGCGCGGCAGTGTCACGTGCGTGGAACAGCGCCGCTTTCCCATCCCCCGCCGAGCGCGCGATAGAGCTGCACGAGATCGGCCGACACGGCGGTCGTCGCATCGGCCAGCGACAGCTCGTTCTGCTCTTCCGTGCGCTCCGCATCGAGGACATCGATGAAGCTCGCCACGCCGCTCTCATAGCGCTGGCGCGCGAGCATGCGGGCGTTGCGGCTCGCCGCCACCGCCGCCTGGAGCGATGCGCGGCGCGCCTGATCGGCGCCGTAGGCCGCCAACGCATCCTCCACCTGCCGCAGGGCCGTCAGCACGGTTTGCGCATACGCCACAGCCGCCTCCCTGGCCTTCACCTTTTGCAGCCGGACGGTCGCCCGCAGCCGCCCGCCCTCGAAGATCGGCAGCTGAATGGCCGGCCCGATCTCGGCGAAGTGGCTCGCCGTCTGGATGAGTTGGGACAATCCCTCCGACTGGTAACCGCCGGCGGCGGTGAGCGTGAGCTGCGGAAAGTAGTCCGAGATCGCGATGCCGATCTCCGCGGTGGCCGCGTGCAGGTTGGCCTCGGCCTCGCGGACGTCCGGCCGGCGGCGCGCCAGCTCCGCAGGCAGCCCGATGGGCACGACGGGCGGCACGGGCGGCACGGGCTGCGCCCGATCGAGCTCGGCGCGCAGGGCCTCGGGCGGGCGCGCCATGAGCTCACTCAACGCGTTGATGTCGGTCGTGATCTCCCGATCGACGAGCGGCACCTGCGCCTGCGTGGTGTCGACCTCGGCCGCGGCGTTCTGCACGTCGAGGTCCGAGGTCAGGCCCGCATTGCGCCGATCGCGCGTGAGCTGCAGGAGATCGCGCTGCGTCGCGAGACTCCGTTCCAGGATCTGGCGTTGCAGCTGCGCGCCGCGCAGGTCGATGTAGCTCGCGGCCACGTTGCTCACCATCGAGAGCACCGCGGCGTGCTCGGCCTCGACGGCCGCCTGCGTCTGCGCGTTGGCGGCCTCGACGGAGCGGCGCTCGGTACCGAAGAGATCGAGCGTCCAGGAGGCGCCGACGCCGAGCTGATATTGATTGAAGGGATTCACGAATTCCGGCGGCAGGGACCCGCCCGGAAAGTGGATGTCGAAGAGGCCGCCGTTGAGCGTATTGGTGCTGAGGCGCTCGCGCGACCAGGAGGTGTTGGCCGACAGGCTGGGCCAGAGCCCACCGGCGACCACCTCGGCCTGCGTCTGCGCCTCCATGATGCGCAGAACCGCCTGCTTCACGTCCAGGTTCTGCGCCGCCGATTGCTGCACCAGCGAGGTCAGCACTGGATCGTCGAAGCTCGCCCACCACGCGACCGTCTGCGCGGGCGCCGACGTCACGTGGGCGGTGCCTTCGGCACCGTTGGCGCGGGCGGTCGCCGACCAGTGCGCCGGCACGTTCGGCTTCGGCTTGACGAAATTCGGGCCCACGGTGCAACCGGCCAGGGCGCAGCCGAGCGCAACGAGCGCGAGAGAGCGTAGTGTTCGGGTTGCCATGTTCTTCCTTATTGCAGCCGGTGCTTGAAGAGCCAGGAAGCGGCGGCCAGCGTGACCGCGGCGATCGCCGCCAGCGGCCAGAGATCGGGCATCAGGACGCCGGCCCCCGCTCCCTCGAGATACACCCGCTGCGCGATGTCGATGGCATAGCGCAGCGGATTGATGCAGGTGAAGTATTGCAGAGACGGCGGCATGTTGCTGATCGGCGTGGTCAGACCCGAGAGCAGCGCGAACGGCATGATGAGGATGAAGGAAAACAGCATCGCCTGCTGCATCGTCTGGCAGAGCGCCGAGACCACGAGGCCCACACCCACGGCCGCGAGCACGAAGAGCGCGAGCCCGGCGTAGAGCGTCAGGAACGAGCCCTGGAAAGGGATGCGGAACCACAGTTGCGCGACCAGGAGCACGCCCGTGGCCTGGATGATGCCTACCAGCATCGACGGCAGCGCCTTGCCGGCCATGATCTCGGCCGGCCGGAACGGGGTCACGAGGAGCTGGTCGAAAGTGCCCTGCTCACGCTCGCGCGCGACGGACATCGCCGTCAGCATCAACGTCTGGATCATCGTGAGGGTGCCGATCAGCCCCGGGATCATGTTCCAGCGCGTCACCAGATTGGGGTTGTACCAGGCTCGCGCCTGCACCGTCACGGGCGGCCCCGGCTGGCCATGGCCGGCGCGCCAGTCGGAGTTGAAGGCATCCACCGCCGACTGCGCATAGCCGAGCGCCGTGCCCGCCGTGTTGGAATTGCGGCCGTCGGCGATGACCTGCACGTCCGTCCCGCCCGCCTGGAGCCGGCGCGGGAAGTCCTGCGGAATCTCGATCGCGAGCAGCGCGCGCCGGTCGTCGATGTAGTCCCTGACCTGCCGCTGCGTGCTCAGGTTGGCGATCCGCTCGAAGAGCCCAGTGCCGTCGAATCTCGACAGCAGATCCTGCGCCGCGACACTGTGCGAGCGGTCGAGCACGACATAGGGAATGTGGTTGAGGTCATAGGTCGCGGCATAGCCGAAGAGCAGGCATTGCAGGATGGGCGGGATCAGCAGGCTCATGCGCGCCCGCGGATCCTTGAGCACAGCGAGCAGCTCCTTGCGGGTGAGCGCGATGATGCGCAGCAGCGATTCCAGCATGAGCTCAGCCGAGCCTCTTGTGGGTGACCGCGCGGCTCGCGTAGCCGAGGAGCGCCAGCATGACGGCGAGCGCCGCCGCGTTGGGCAGGATGACGGGCCAGATATCGCCGGCGAGGAATGTGGTCTGCAGCAGCGCCACGTAGTACCTCGCCGGCAGGAGATACGTGATCGCACGGATCGCCGCCGGCATGCTGCGCAGGTCGAAGAGAAATCCCGACAGCATCAGGGCCGGCATGAAGGTCGCAAGCATGGTGAGCTGACTCGCGACGAGCTGGTTCTTGAAGTAGGAAGAGATGAGGAGACCGACGCCGAGGGCGACGAGCACGTAGAGCATCGAGCCCGCGACCAGCACCGCGAGGGAGCCCACGATGGGAACGCGGAAGAGGAACTTGCCCGCGGCGATGCAAAGCAGCAGCCCCAGCACCCCGAGTCCGAAATAAGGCACCGTCTTGCCGAGCAGGATCTCGCCGCTGCGCACCGGCGTCACGAAGAGCGCCTCGAAGGTGCCCCGCTCCCATTCCCGCGCCACCACCATCGCGGTCAGGAAGGCGCCGATCAGCGTCATCACCAGCACGACGAGTCCGGGCACGAGGAAGTAGTGGCTGTCGTTGGCGGAATTGAACCACAGGCGGCTCTGGATGCCGACCGGGCCGGCCCCCGCCGCGGCTCCCTCGTCCGCGGACTGGCGCGCGGACCAGGAGCCGACCGCGCCGCCGACATAGGATTCGATGATGCGGGCGCGGTTCGCGTCGCTGCCGTGCACCACGAGCTGCACGCTCGCATCGCCGGCGCCGTAGCGCCGCGCAAAGTCGGAAGGGATGGTGAGGATGCCGTCGACCCTGCCTTCCATCAGCAACCGGTCGGCGGCCTGGGTGGAGTACACCACCTGCGGCTCGAAGTAGGAGGAGAGCGCGAATGCGGCCAGGAGATTCTCCGCCGGCGCGGAGCTGTCCTCGAGCACCACGGCGAGCGGCACGTTCCTGACATCGAGGGACAGGCCGAAGCCGAACAGGAGGATGAGGATCACGGGCAGCACGACGCCGACCGCGATCGTGGCCGGATCGCGGACCATCTGCCGCGTCTCTTTCTTCACCAGCGCCAGGATGCGCCGCAGCTTCGGCTGCAAGGTCCGCGGGAACCTCATGTCCGGACCT
>JASHVV010000303.1 GCA_030044385.1 Gammaproteobacteria bacterium | reverse complement strand
CGGGATGCGCTCGAGGCCGGCTCGCCGGGTCGGCTGGACTCACTGCCGCCCGACGTCCGCGACTCGCTCCCGCGCGTGTTCGCGGCCAGTGATTTCGTCGCCCAGGCCTGCGTCCGTGACGCCGAGCTGCTGAGCGATCTGACCGCGCATTACGGCCTGACGCGACGCTCGGAGTCCGGCGACTTCGCCGGCCGGGCGCCGGCCGCGGGCTCCGGTTCCGATGCGGACATGCTGTCGGCGCTGCGGCGCTGGCGCCGGCGGGAGATGGTGCGGATCGCTTGGCGCGCGCTGGCCGGATGGGCGCAGGTCGAGGAGACGCTGAGCGACCTTTCCGACTTCGCCGACGCGGCCATCCGCGTGGCTCTGGCGCACGCCCGACAAGCCCTCACGGCCCGCTACGGCGAGCCCCGCTCGGCCGCGGGCGCGGCGCAGCCGCTCGTCGTCGTCGCCATGGGCAAGCTCGGCGGGCGGGAGCTCAACTTTTCCTCCGACGTCGATCTGGTGCTGCTCTTCCCGGAGCACGGCGACACCGACGGGTCGCGGCCGATCGCCAACGAGGAGTTCTTCACCCGCCTCGGCCAGGGGCTGATCAGACTGTTGGAAACCGCCACGCCCGACGGGTTCACGCTGCGGGTGGACATGCGGCTGCGCCCCTTCGGCGACAGCGGGCCGCTGGTCACGAGCTTCGCCTCGCTGGAGGATTACCTGCCGCTGCACGGCCGCGACTGGGAACGGTACGCCTATGTGAAGGCCCGGCCGGTCACCGCGGCGGAGCGCTATGCCGAGGTCCGCGCCGCCGCGCTCGGGCCGTTCGTTTACCGCCGCTATCTCGACTACGGCGTGTTCGAGAGCCTGCGGGAGATGAAGGCGCTCATCGAGCGCGAAGTCCAGCGGCGCGAGCTTGCCGGCCACATCAAACTCGGGCCGGGCGGCATCCGCGAGATCGAATTCATCGTCCAGGCCTTCCAGCTCATCCGGGGCGGGCGCGAGCGGCGGCTGCAGACGACCTCTCTGCTCGAGGCTCTGGCGATCCTCGGTGAATCGCAGCTCATGCCGGCGACGGCCGTGGCGGAGCTGCGCGCGGCCTATCTGTACCTGCGGCAGTTGGAAAACTGCCTGCAGATGCTGGCCGACAGCCAGACGCACCAGCTTCCCGCCGATGCGCTCTCGCAGGAGCGCATTGCGCTCGCGATGGGCGTCCGCGGCTGGGAGGCGCTGCTCGCCGAGCTCGGCCGGCATCAGGCGTGTGTCAGCGGTCATTTCAATCGCTTCGTCTTCGGGGCGGCCGGACGCGATGGCGATGCGGTCAGGATCGATCTCGGCCGACTCTGGGACGAGGGCGCGGAGACCGCGGTGCTGTCCGAGTCGTTGGGCCGTGCCGGGTTCGCGCAGCCCGCGCAGGCGGTGCAGATGCTGTTGGCGCTGCGCGCCTCGGCGCTGGTGCGCAAGCTCGACGAGCCCGGACGACAGCGGCTGCAGGCCCTGTTGCCGCCGTTGATCGCGGACATCGGGGCGGCGCGACTCGGGGGCGAGGAGCAGCTCGCGGTGCTGCGCCGCATCGTCTCCATCCTCGAGGCCACCGGCAAGCGCTCCGCCTACTTCGCGCTGCTGCGCGAGAGTCAGCCCGCGCGCTCGCGGCTGATCGAGATCTGCCGCCACGGCGAGTTCCTGGTCCGCCAGATCGCCTCCCATCCGCTGCTGCTCGACGAGCTGGTGGACGAGCGGCTGCTCGCGGAGCTGCCGGGCCGCGAAGCGCTGGCGCGCGAGCTGCAGGCCGCCATGGAGCAGGCTCATGACGAGGATCCCGAGCGGCAGGTCGAGGCGCTCTGCCACTTTCAGCGTGCCGCGGTCTTCCGCATCGCCGTGGCGGACCTGACCGGACGGCTGCCGGTCATGCGGGTGAGCGACCGTCTCACCGAGATCGCCGAGCTCATCATCGCGCGCGCGATCGAGCTCGCCTGGCGGCAGATCACCGCGCAATACGGGGTGCCGCACTGCGGCGAGGGTGCGCAGCGGCGGCCGGTGAGCATCTGCGCGGTCGGCTACGGCAAGCTCGGCGGCCTGGAGCTCGGCTACGCATCGGACCTCGATCTCGTGTTTCTGCACGATTCCCGCGGCGAGCGCCAGGAGACGGAGCCTGGCGCCGCCGGCGCCCAGCGCGGCATGGATGCCAGGCGTCCCATCGACAACCCGCTTTTCTTCGTACGTCTGGCGCAGCGGCTGGTACACATCCTCACGGTGCACTCGGCGGCCGGCCGGCTCTATGAGGTGGATGTGCGTCTGCGGCCGAGCGGCAAGGGCGGGTTCCTGGTCACGCAGATCGATGCCTTCGCGGAGTATCAGCGGCGGGAAGCGTGGACCTGGGAGCATCAGGCTCTGCTGCATGCGCGGGCGGTGGCAGGCGCCTCCGCGTTATGCGCGGAGTTCGAGCGCATTCGCCTCGACGTGCTGCGTTATGCGGTGCGGCGCGAGAGTCTGCGGGAGGAGGTGCGCTCGATGCGCGAGCGCATGCGGCGGGAGCTCTCGAAGGGCGGCGACGGCCGGCTGGACCTGAAGCAGGATGCCGGCGGCATCGCCGATATCGAGTTCCTCGCGCAATTCTGGGCCCTCAGCTGGGCCCGCGACTATCCGCCGGTGGCGATGTTCTCGGACACCATCCGGCAGCTCGAGTCGGTCGCGTCGGCGAGTCTCGTGCCGCAGGCGAACGTCGACGTCCTCACGGTGGCCTATCGGGCATACCGCACCCGGATACACCGCCTGTCCCTCGCGGGCGAGGCCGGGCTGGTTGCGGCGGAAGAGTTTGCCGCCGAGCGCGCTGCGGTGACCGCTATATGGGATGAGGCGATGGCGCCGGCCGCCGGGCTATAATGGCCGGATGGCCGCTCAACCCAAGTCGCTCCTCCAGCCGAATGCGCAGAATCAGTACGAGGTCACGGCGGACGACCTGCCGCTCTCGTGCCCGATGCCGCAGATGGCGCTCTGGAACTCCCATCCCAGGGTGTACCTGCCCATCGAGAATACCGGCTGGGTCAAATGTCCCTATTGCAGCGCGGAATTCACGCTCCGGCGGCAGGGTCTCGAAGTGAATCGATGAGCGTCAGGAGTTTCGCCAGCGCGCCGCGATTGCGGTCGACGGCGGCGCGGCCGCGCTCACCCATTTCCCGACGCAGCGCCTGATCGGCCAGCAGGGCGGCCACTCGCGAGCCGAGCTCCGCGCCGCTGCGCACCATCTCGGCGGCGCCACAGTCGAGCAGGAGCCGCGCGACGTCCTCGCCGTTGCAGTTGTGCGGGCCGGTCAGGACGGGCAGCCCCAGTGACGCCGGCTCCAGAAGGTTGTGACCGCCGATGGGAACGAGACTGCCGCCGACGAAGGCCACATCGGCAGCGGCGTAGAAATCGAGCAGCTCGCCCAGCGTGTCGAGCAGCAGCACGTCGGATCCCTCCCTGGCCGTGTCCGTCGCGGACCGCGAGCGCCGGATGAAAGCGACGCCCTGCCGCTCGAGCCAGCCGGCCACCTCATCGAAGCGGTTGGGATGGCGCGGAGCGAGCACCAGCAGCGCTCCGGAACGGGCGGCGTCGGCGTACCGATGCGCCTCGAGCACTGCCTCTTCCTCCCCGCCGCCGTGAGTACTGCCCGCGACCCAGACGGCACGGCCCGGCGCGTAGTGTCCGCGCAGGGTCCTGCCGCGCTCGTGGATATCGGGCGGCAGGGTGAGGTCGAACTTGAGATTCCCCGTGATGTGAGTGCGCTCCGCCGCGGCGCCGAGGGCGCGGAAGCGGTCGGCGTCTGCTTCCGCCTGAGCCGCGACCACCACACCGCCCCTGACGGTCTCGCGGAATAACGCGCCGAGACGCCGGTAGCGATCGATCGAGCGGCGCGAGAGACGCGCGCTGGCGATGATCAGGGGTATGCGGCGGAGCCGGCATTGACGATACAGATTCGGCCAGAGCTCCGTCTCGATGATGACCGCGAGCCGCGGCCGCGTGCGATCGAGAAAGCGTCGCACCGATCCGGGCAGATCGAACGGCAGGAAACGCACCTCGGCTGCATCGCGCAACGAGGCGCGTGCCCGCGCGGCGCCGGTGGGCGTGAATGTGGTCACCAGCACCGGCGTCTCCGGATAGCGCTGCCGCAGCGCGAGGACGAGCGCCGTCGCGGCCTGTACCTCGCCGACGGACACGGCGTGCACCCAGATGGGCGATCCGGCCGCGGATGGGCCGAGCCCGAATCGCTCGCCGAAGTTGCGCCAGTAGCTGCGGTCGCGCAGGCCGCGCAACGCGAGCATCGCCGAGATCACCGGAGCAGCAAGATAGATCGCCGCGAGATAGAGCAGGCGCATGCCGGGCCGTGGTCAGCCGCCGGGCGGCTCGCGGCTCGCGGGCGGTTGCCGGTAGCCGTCGAGCAGGCCGTGCCAGTCCGCCTCGGAGAAGCGGTCGGCGGGCAGCCCGTAGGTGATCTTTTCCAGCGAGCGCCGCAATCGCACGAGATTCGCGTCACGCCACAGGCCCGCGCGCCGCAGCTGACAGCGGTCGAAGTCGACCAGGTAGACGGTGTCCTCGCTGAGCAGCACGTTGTGGGCATTGAGATCGGCGTGGCAGACGCCGAAGTCGTGAAAGCGCCGGATGCAGCGCCCGATCGAGATCCAGGTGACGATGGACAGCGCGCCCAGAGCCAGGCATTCGGTGAGCGATCCGACCGTCGGCAGCCGCTCCGTGATGATGTCGCCGCGATATGTGCGTCCCGTACGCACGTAGCGCGCGGCGATCGGCGCCGGCACGGGCAGGCCCGCGCGGTGCAGGCGATAAGTGATCGACCATTCCTCGAAGGGTCGCGTCTGCTCCTCGCTGCGCCAGATGTAGCGATCGGGTGAGAGCCGGGACACGATCCCGCCGCGGTGATAATGCCGCAACACCAGCCGGCGATCGCGGCTGCGCACGAAATGCGTCGTGCCCCGGCCGTGCGCGGCACCGTCGAGCTCTCCGCGGGAGCTCCAGTAGTGCGCGTCGAACCAGGCGGCCGTCAAATTGCGGGCCCGGGATGCGTCGTATAGCATGGCGCCTCCCTCGATGACTCCGTGCTTGACCTCTGATCCGAGCGGCCAGCGACCACTCATGGGGTGAGGCCTCCGATGGTCCATAGGAAAAAACTGCCGCTCGACCGGCCGCCGGCCACGGCCTGCGTATTGAGACTCTCGTCGCTCGGCGACACCTGCCATGCCGTCCCGGTGCTGCGGGCGCTGCAGCGCGCCTGGCCGCAAACGAAGCTGACATGGATCATCGGCAAAGCGGAATCGCGCCTGATGGAGATCATGGATGGCGTGGAGTTTATCACTGTGGACAAGCGGGCCGGCCTGGCGGCGCGCCGCGATCTCCAGGAGAGACTGCGCGGACGGCGCTTCGACGTGCTGCTGCACATGCAGCTGTCGTTTCGCGCGAGTCTCGTATCGAGTGTCGTGCCGGCGGCTATCCGGCTCGGATTCGACAAGGCGCGCGCACGGGAGCTGCAGTGGCTCTTCACCAACGAGCGCATCGCGCCGCGCTCCCGCGAGCACGTCCTCGCCAGCTTTCTCGGTTTCCTCGAGGCGCTGGGCGTCCGCGATCGCGCGCTGCGCTGGGACCTGCCCCTGCCGCCCGCGGCCCTGGATTACGCGCAGCAGCTCATTCCCGACTCGCGGCCGACGCTCCTCATCAGCCCTTGCTCCAGTCACTCGCGCCGCAACTGGCGTCCGGAGGCATATGCTGCGGTCGCCGACCACGCGGTGCGGCACCACGGCATGCGGGTGATCCTGGCCGGCGGACCGACGGCGGTGGAGCGGGACATGGGCGAGCGGATCGAGCGGGCGGCGCACGCCCCGCTCGTCAATCAGATCGGCCGCGACACCCTGCCGCAGATGCTCGCGCTGCTCGCGCGCGCGACGGCGCTCCTGTCGCCGGATTCGGGACCCGCGCACATGGCAACGATGGTGGGGACGCCGGTGATCGGCCTCTATGCGGCGACGAATCCCGAGCGCAGCGGACCCTATCTCTCGCGCCAGTGGTGCGTGAACGCTTACCCGCAGGCCGCGCTGCGTTTCCGCGGCCGCCCGCCCGAGAAGCTGCCCTGGTGGGAGAAGATCGAGGAGCCGGGCGTCATGGACCTCATCGAGGTGGCGCCGGTCACCGCAAAGCTCGACGAGTTGTTAGTATATCGGGCATGACCGATATCCTGGTGCCCGTCTCCCCGGGCGAGCTGCTCGACAAGATCACCATCCTCAGGATCAAGGTGGCGCGCATTCTCGATGCGGCCAAGCTGGCCAACGTGCGGCTCGAGCTCGATCTGCTGGAGCGGACGTGGCGCGACTCGCCCTTCGCCGCGGCGGATGTTGCCCGCGACGAGCGCGCGCTGCAGGAGGTCAACGAGCGGCTGTGGGATATCGAGGACCGTATCCGCGACAAGGAGGCCCGCCAGACCTTCGACCGCGAATTCATCGAGCTCGCGCGCGCCGTTTATCACTCCAACGACGAGCGGGCAGCGATCAAGAAGCGCATCAATACGGCGCTCGGCTCGCGCCTGGTCGAAGAGAAGTCCTACCAACGTTATTGACAGGCGCTGGATCCGGGCTCCTGCCCGGCCCAGCGCTGCTTTGGGCAACGCCGAAGCGGCTAAGCGTGGTTTTTGCCGAAAGCTCCGCCACCTACGGCGGCGGGGCACCTCCGTGTGCCTGGACGCAGGGCTTCGGACCGCTTCAGGGGTTGGGCGGGGGAGGCGGCGGCGGCTGCGGAGTGGCCGGCGGCGACGGCGGGGTCATGGCTTCCGGGGTGATGGCACCGAGCGTCACCGAGGAGCTCGCGGTGAGCCAGCCGTTGATGGCATTCACCTCGCCCGGATCCAGCGTCCCGGCCGCATATCGCAGCTGCACCACGCTCGTGATGTAGGAGTAGCGGCTGGCGGCGTAGTTGGTCTTGGCCTGCACGAGCGAGCTCAACGCATTGAGGACGTCGACTTCGGTTTGCGTCCCGACGCGGTACCCCGCCTCGGTCGCCCGGTACGCCGTCTGGCTGGACACCAGCGCCTGCTGCAGCGCCTGGACGCGGGCTATGCCGCTGATGACGCCAAGGTAGGCGTCACGCGCCTGCTGTTCGGTCGTGCGAGCCGACTCTTGGACCGCATCCTTGGCGGCAATCCACTGGTATTGCGCCTGATGCACGCGCGCTTCGGTGCCGCCGCCGCTGAAGATCGGGACGCTGACCTCCAGCCCGATCTGCCGGTCGTTCGTCCAGGACGGCAGCCCGTTGAATGTTCCGATGCCGACGATCGACTCATCGGCGCTCGAGCC
>JASHVV010000302.1 GCA_030044385.1 Gammaproteobacteria bacterium | reverse complement strand
GAAGGCATCACGGGTCGCGCTGCTTGCGGCCGCCCAACTCTGCTGCGGCGGCCTCGCATGCCGGACGGCGCTGGCCAGCGGTGCGTCGGCCGTTTGGTCCGATTTGTGGCGCACGCCGGACCAACAGGGTCAGGCGCTGCTCGAGGCCGGCCAGCCGGACGCGGCAGCGGCCCGATTCCAGGATCCGCGGCGGCGCGCCTACGCCGATCTCGAGGCCGGCCGCAACCCGCAGGCCGCGAAGCTGCTCGCTCCCTTTACCGATCCGGAGTCCGAATACAACCTGGGCAACGCGCTCGCCAAGTCCGGACAGCTGCAGCAGGCGCTGGCAGCGTACGACGCCGCGCTGCAGCAGGCTCCGGCCGACCGGGACATCCGCCACAACCGGGATCTGGTCGAGCGCGCGCTGCGGCAACAGCGACAGTCGCGCAAGTCGCAGGGACAGCAGGGTGGTCGAGGGTCGTCATCGCGACAGCAACCGCCCGCCGGACAACGTGGCGGGTCCGGATCACGGCAGTCGGGCGGCAGCTCTCGGCAGGGCAGCGGCCAGACAGCATCCAACGGCTCCCGGTCCGGAGCCGGCCAGTCAGGCAACACGGGCGCACGGCAGTCCGGCCAGAGCGGTAACCCGCAGGGCTCGGAGACACCGCAATCGGCGGCCGCCAACGGCGCCGGCAGCTCCAAGGAGGCGTCCGGTCAAGCGCAGCGCGACGCCGCGCTCGCCGCACAGCTCGCGCGTGCTCAGCAGCAGCGGCGGCGTGGCCATGACGGCGGCAATAGCAACACGGACAGCCTGCTGGCGGGAGGCGCGCAAACGCCCCGGCAAAAGCCCGAGACCGAGAAGCAACTCGCGCTCGACCAGTGGCTGCGGCAGATCCCCGACAACCCTGCCGGGCTTCTGCAGCGCAAGTTCCTCATCGAGCACATGATGAGGCAGCAGGATAGCGGTGAGGCGCAGGGGGCGGAGCAGTGAGAGGGCGAATGCCACGCGTCCTGCTTCTGCTGCTGCTCGGCTGCGCTGCGGCCGCCCAGGCGTTCGCAGGCGTCACCGCGTCACTCGATGCGTCTCAGGTCGCAGCTGGCGACACTGTGCAGTTGACCCTGGAGCACGACGGCCGGACGAGCGGTCAGCCCGATCTCACGCCGCTGCAGCAGGATTTCGACATCCTGGGCACCAGCAGCAGCACGATCTTCTCGCTCATGAACGGCAGCGCCTCCTTGAAGACGGAGGTCGTGCTCACACTGGCTCCGAAGGTCACCGGAAATCTGACCATCCCGCCCCTCTCCTGGGACGGCCAGCAGAGCCAGCCGCTATCCCTCACCGTCGCGGGCCCGGGCGGCGCCGGGCAGGCGGGCGCTACCGGGGCGGCCCCTGCGGCGAGCGTATTCATGGAGACGAGTGCGTCTCCGGAACAGCCCTACGTCGAAGGGGCCGTGCATCTGACGGTGCGCCTCTTCATGTCGGAGATCCTGTACCACGCCAGCCTCGAGCTCCCCGAGAGCGGCGCCGTTCTCGCGAAGCGGATCGGCTCCGATGAGGAGAGCACCGCCGAGCGCAACGGCCGCAACTATCAGGTGGTCACCCGGCAGTACCTGCTCTTTCCGCTGCACAGCGGCAAGCTCACGCTCCAGGGCCCGGTGCTCGATGCAGACGTGGCCGTCAGCCAGGGCCAATCGGGCTCCGGCAACAGCCCGTTCGGCGGCATTTTCGGCGGCTTCCAAACCCTCCGGCCCGTGCGCGTGCGCGGCAACCCGATCGTGCTCGCGGTGCGGCCGCGTCCGGCCGGCGCGGGCGGCAGCTACTGGCTGCCGGCCCGCAACGTCACGTTGAGTGCCGCCTGGAACCCGGCGCAGCTCACCGTCCGCGCGGGCGATCCGGTGACGTTGGATCTCGAGCTGCAGGCGGCGGGACTCACGGCGGCACAGCTCCCCGATGTATCGTCGCTGCTGAGCTTCCCGTCGGGACTCGAGGCGTATCCCGACCAACCGAAGCTGGACGACTCGACGCAGAACGGGGCGCTGATCGGCAGTCGCGATCAGACCATTGCCCTGATGGCCGACTCGCCCGGCCATTACACGATTCCGGCGCTCACGGTCACCTGGTGGGACACGCAAAGCAACCAACAGCGCACGGCGACTTTGCCCGCGCGTACGCTGACCATCCTTCCCGCGCCGGGCAGCATGGCGTCCGGAGCCGCCGCATCGGGCCCCGCGGTCACCACGACGGCCGCCGCCACTCCGCCCGCGCCCACGCCCGCGGCACACCAGGGACCGCCCTCGACTGCGTCTCGGCACGCAATATCTCCGGCGGCGGCGCGCAACCCCACGCCCCCGCGCTCTCCCTCGGAGTGGGAGTGGATCAGTATCGGTCTTGCCCTCGTATGGCTTGCGACACTGGGCGCGTGGCTCTGGTCACGTCGTTCACGGCCCGCCCCGCCCACCGTGGAGAGCACCCCCAAGCCGACACAACCGCCACCCGACTCCGCCAAGGAGCGTGCGGCGTTTCGCGCTGCCTGCGAAGCTAACGACGCCACCGGCGCCAGAGCGCACCTGCTCTCATGGACGGCAGCCCGCTGGGGCGCAGCTCCTCCGGGCATCAACGCCGTAGCCGCCACGATAGGCGACGCCAACGTCGCGGAGCTGCTCCGCGATCTCGACCGCGCCTGCTATGCCGGCGGCACGTGGCAAGGCCGCCCGCTCGCCGCGGCCCTCACGGAGCTACCGGCGCCCCCGCGCAAGACATCGCGCGAGCGCGACGGCCTCGCACCGCTGTATCCCTGAGTCACCAGCGGCACATGATGGACGCCGTTGGTCCTCATACACCCGAATTGCCGCGGTTGTCTATTCCGTCGTCGCGCGCGCGTCTTTCCCGCTCTGCTGCTGCCGTATCCATGCATCGACGACCCGATCGAGCACCGTGAGCGGCAGGGCTCCGTGCTCCAGCACGGCGGCGTGGAAGGCCTTGATGTCGAAGCGCGACCCCAACGCGACTTCGGCCTTCCTGCGCAGGCGTTGAATGTCCAGCTCGCCGATCATGTAGGAAAGAGCCTGGCCCGGCCAGGCGATGTACCGGTCGACCTCGGTGTCGATGTTCTGCCCGGTGAGGGCGGTGTTGTCCTCGAAATAGCTCACGGCCTGCGCCCGCGTCCAGCCCTCGGAGTGGATGCCCGTATCCACGACCAGCCTCACCGCCCGCCACATCTGGTAGTCGAGATAGCCGAACTTCGAATACGGGTCGCCGTAGAGACCCATCTCATCGCAGAGCGTCTCGGTATAGAGCGCCCAGCCCTCGCCGTAGGAGCTGTAGTAGTCGAAGCGGCGGAAATCCGGCAGGCTCTTCAGCTCCATGGCGATCGGGATCTGCAGCTGGTGGCCCGGCCGGCCCTCGTGGCAGGTGAGCACCTGGATCTCGTACTTCGGCCGGGTCTGCGGCTCGTAGAGGTTGACCGACATGTAGCCCGCCACGCTGCCGTCGCCGGCCGGCGGATCCGAGTAGGCAGGATAGGTGTCGGGGGCCAGCGATGCCGGAATCGGCCGCACGCCGTACGGGACCCGCGGCAGGATCCAGACCGGGAATTCGGTGACGAGGAGCGGATCCACGCGCTTGGCGGCGGCGCGGTAGGCGGCCAGGAGCTTGCGCGGGTCCTGGTAGTAGAAGCGCGGGTTCGTGCGCAGGTAGTGCACGAAGTCCCGGTAGCTGCCGTTGAAGCCGACCTGTTGCAACACCCGCTCCATCCGTGCGTGGATCTGCGCCACCAGGCGCAGCCCGATCGCGTGTATCTGCGCCGGCGTCAGATCGGTAGTGGTGTTCTCCCGCACCTGCAGGGCGTAATAGGCCTTGCCGTTGGGCAGGGCGTCCGCGGCGATGCTGGTGCGGCAGTGCGGCAGGTAGTCCTGGTCGAAGTACTGTTGGAACTCCCGGTACGCCGGCGTGACGTCCTGCGCGATCGCCGCCTCGGCCTGCGCCCGCAGGCGCGCCTGCTGCGCGGGCGGAATGATGGCCGGCATCCTCTCGAACGGCTCGTAGTACGGACTCTGCGTGGGATCCGCCACGATGTAGGCGGCGATCTGGTGCGGAACGCGCTTCTCCACGACCTGCGGCTCCGTCATGCCTTCCTTCACGCCCTCCTTCAGCAGCGCGATGGTCGCGTCCATGTAGGGCTCGAAGGTCTGCAGGCGATGCACGTAATTGTCGTAGTCCGCCGCGTTCTGGAAGCGCAGCGTCTGGGTCAGCGTCCTCAGGGTCTGGACGCCGTCGAGCTCGTCAACGGGCATCAGCCAGCTCTTGGACTCGTAATCCTCGAGCCGCATCCGGTAGCGGTACTCGAAAAGGTCGTAGCTGATCCGGTCCTCGCCGGTCAGCAGGCTCCGGTCGATGGCGGCCAGGTCCTGCAGCGTGCGGAGGTCTTCCTCATGCTCGCGGGCGAGCGTGGCGAGACTCAGGTCATCCCAGGAGCCGTCGTATTGATGGAAGCCGTCGGCCGAGGCTTCGAGCGGATGCTCGCGCATCTCCCGCAGCCATTCGGTCTTGAACAGCTCGTGCAAGGCGGCGGCAGAGCTCGCAGGCGCAGCCAGTGCCGGAGCGCCTGCCGAAACGAGTGCACAGACGGAAAGGACGGCGGCAACACGGACCATGGCGCGGCTCCCCGATCGGCCGCAACCTGCGGCGACGCAGCCGCTGAAAGTACCACGAAGCGGCCGTGGCGCAGGCTTCCTCCATCGCCTCGCCCGCTCGGCTGGCCGCGCCCTAGGCCCGGGTCTTCTCCGGCAGCGCGACGCTGAGCTCGAGCACCTCGTGGCCCTCTTCCTGGCCGAGGTTGATCTGCACCGCGTCGGGATCGACGTTGACGTACTTGTGGATCACCTGCAGCAGCTCCCGCCGCAACAGCGGCAGGTAGTCCGGACTCCCGCGCGCGCTGCGCTCCTGCGCGACGATGATGCGCAGCCGCTCCTTGGCGACGCTGGCCGACGTAGGCGTGCGGCGAAATAACGCGAGCAGCCCCATGTCAGCCTCCGAAGATGCGCGCGAAGAAGCCTCTCTTCGGCTCCTCGACGAAGCGCAGCGGCAGCTCCTCGCCGAGCAAGCGGCCCACCGCATCGTCGTAGGCGCGCGAGGCGTTGCTCTCGTCATTCAGAATGACCGGAACGCCGGAATTGGACGCGGCCAGGACGTCCGGGGACTCCGGCACCACGCCGATCACATCGAGCCCCAGGATCTCTTTCACGTCATCCACGCTCATCATCTCTCCGCTCGCGACTCGTTTCGGGTTGTATCGCGTCAGCAGAAGATGTTCCTTCACGCCGCCATTGCCCTGCTCCGCGCGCTGCGTCTTGCTGGCGAGCAGGCCCAGGATGCGATCGGAGTCGCGGACCGACGATACCTCGGGGTTGACCACCACGACCGCGCGATCGGCGTAGTACATGGCAAGGTGCGCGCCCTTCTCGATCCCCGCGGGAGAGTCGCAGAGGATGTAGTCGAAACCCTCGGCAATCAGCTCATCGAGCACGCGTTTGACGCCCTCAGGCGTCAGCGCGTCCTTGTCGCGCGTTTGCGAAGCAGCGAGCACGTGCAGCGTCTCGAGCCGCTTGTCCTTGATGAGGGCCTGCTTCAGCGTGCAGTCGCCCTGGATGACGTTGACGAAGTCGTAGACCACTCGGCGCTCGCACCCCATGATGAGATCGAGATTGCGCAGCCCGATGTCGAAGTCGATCACCGCTACGCGCTTGCCGCGCCGCGCGAGACCGCAAGCCACGCTGGCCGAGGTCGTCGTCTTGCCGACGCCGCCCTTCCCCGAAGTCACCACGATGATCTCAGTCAAATCCCGCTCCTACGCATAGCGTCAACAGCAAGTCAGCAATCAACCCAGGACCGCGAAACGCAAATCGTCGCCATCCAGCCACGCCTGCACCGGCTTGCCGGCGAGCTCCGGCGGCAGGGTCTCGAATACCCGGAATACCCCCGCGACGGAGACCAGCTCGGCGCGGAATTCCTGACAGAACACCCGCGCGCTGGTCTCGCCCCGCGCCCCGGCCACCGCGCGCCCGCGCAGCGATCCGTAGACATGCACCGATCCGTCCGCGATCGCCTCCGCGCCGGCGCCGACGGTCGCCGTGACCACGAGGTCGCGGCTGCGAGCGTAGACGCGTTGCCCCGAGCGGACCGGCTGCTGCTGCATCAGCGCCGGAATGCCGGGCTCGACGCGCTCCGCCGCCTGCACGACCGGCACCGGCTGGGTCTGCGGCCGGAAGGGCGCGAGCACGGGCAGCTCGAGGGCCGCTGACAGCGACTCCACCGCTGCGGAGCCACCGATGAGTCCCACCGGCAGCATGCCTGCGCGGCGCACGGCATCCATCACTGCACGCATCTCCTCCAGCCGCGGATCTCTGCCGAGCACGGTCAGGTCCAGACACACGCCGGTGCGCTGGAAGAAGAGCGGCGCGCTCGCCACCTTGCCCGTCAGCTCGTCGAGGATCGCGCCCGGATCGGTCGAGCGGACGCGCACCTGAATCAGGCCCACCTGGCCAAACCGAATTTCGATCGCCGGCGCTGGCGCAGCGGCATCCACAGCGTTCGTCACCATCGTATTGACGATCCGTCAGAGCGAGTGCAATGCGGGATGGACGCGCAGTGTACCGGCTTACTTTCTTCCCCGCACGCCGCGATTCCCTCCGCGGCTGCCTCTGACGGCCTGCGCCTCGAGGGGATTCTCCGGCCAGTGATGCTTGGGATAGCGCCCGCGCAGATCCTTGCGGACTTCGGCATACGCGCCGCGCCAGAAGCTCGCCAGATCGCGGGTCACCTGCACGGGCCGCTGCGCCGGCGAAAGCAGCTTGAACGTAATGGGCACCCGGCCGCCGCCGATCCGCGGGGTCGCGGTGAGACCGAAGACCTCCTGCAGGCGCACCGATACCGCAGGCGCGCTGTCGTCGAGGTAGTCGATCCGCACCCGCGAGCCGCTCGGCACCGCGAGCTGGCTCGGCGCAAGCGCATCGAGCTCGCGCCTCTCGTCCCAACTCAGCGGCGCGAGCAGCGCATCGAGCAGCGGGATGCGCGCCAGATGCTCGCGGCGGGTGACGCCGTCGAGCCACGGCGCGAGCCAGTCGCTCAGCCTTGCGGCGAGCGCCGCGTCGGCAAGGTCCGGCCAGCCCTCGTGGGCGTCCCCCAAACCCCGCACGAAGGCGACGCGCGCCTGCAGATCCCGCGCCTCGCGGCTCCAGGGGAGCGATTCGACGCCGAGCTGGCGGATCCCTTCCAGCATCGCGGCGCGCGCCTCTTCCCGCGGCACCTCGGGCAGCGCGCGCTCCTCCAGCACCAGCCCATCGAGGCGCAGCACGCGCCGGGCGAGCACCGCCTGCTCGCGCGCATTCCATTCGACCGAGTCGCTGCGCTCGAGGCGCGAGGCCATGAGCTCCTCGAGCTCCTCGCGGCCGACCGGCGCGGCCAGGCGGATGCGCGCGTCCCGCTCGCGGTCGTCGAGATCCACCGCGACGATCAGCTCCTGGCGCGAGAGGCTCTGCGGCGCGGCGAAATGCGCGCCCCGGCCGTTGGTCAGGGTGAAACGCCCCTCTCCGCCCGCGCGCTGCCGTCCGATGCGGTCCGGAAAGGCCAGCGCCAGCAGTCCGCCGACGGAGCCGCCCGCACCGCCGTCGGGCGCCGTCCGCAGCTGCCGGAGAAGATCGCGCGCGCCGCGCCGCGCTCTCTGCAACGCCGCCCGATCGATCCCGGCGGATTCGCGGCTCTCGCCGCGCAGCGCCTCGATGCGGCCGCGGACATCCGCGTCCCGGGCTGCCGCGGTTCCGCGCAGCAGATCCCGCTCCGACAGCAGCGCCGCGAGATCCGCGGCGAGCGGCAGGGAAGCCATTTCTCGCGCGCGCAGCAGCATGTGCGCGAGCCGCGGATGGATGCCGAGCCGCGCCATCTCCCGGCCATGAGGTGTAATGCGCCCGTCACGATCGAGAGCGCCCAACCGCTCGAGCAGATCGCGCGCGCTCGCCAGCGTCGCGCC
>JASHVV010000301.1 GCA_030044385.1 Gammaproteobacteria bacterium | reverse complement strand
TCGCGTCGCGGGCCGAAAGTCGCCGTCCGACGACTCCCCGGCCGCAGCCGCACGATGTTATGTTCAACGCCCGTCGCACGGGGGATCTTCCATGCACCTGGAGCTTCTGACATCGGTGCCGCGCGCGCTCGCCACGCTCGCGCGGGACAACGGCAATCTTTCCGCCCTGGCTGTGGTCCTGGGCGTGGTCGGCGGCTGCATGCTGTCGGCGTGGCGCGAGCAGCACCGTGAACGCAGGACGCGGCTCGCTCGCGGGCTCAACCCACTGGAGTGAGGCCGTGACGGCGTACTGGAACGCACTTTGCTCTCCTGACTGTCGCGCGCCCGTCACGAACGGATGGCATTCTTCGCCCGCCATGCAAGCCAGCCCGCTTTACGTCGTCACCCAGCGCCGCGACCTGGCCGCGCGCTACGCGACGACCACCCGCCAGTGGCTGGTCGCGCGCTCGACCTGGCGGCGGCTGCACGATGCGCCGGTGAAGAACATCACCGCGCTGCGCGATGTGGCGCGGCGCCTGGACCAGCTCGAGCGCGGACGCGCGGCGCTCCTGCGGGATCTCAAAGCCCTGGCGGATTGAGGCCGCGGCGGCGCTGGCGGACAATGCGCCCAGGAAGGTCGCACTCTCTCCGCCCATGTCTGCTGCCACGCCACGCTACCGCGCATTCCCCGCCCTGCGGCCCGGCGATCCGGTCACGGTCGTCGCGCCCGCCAGTCCCTTCGATCGCGCCTCGTTCGAGGCGGGCCTGGAGGTCATCGGCCGGCGTTACCGGGCTCACTACGATCCCGGCCTGCTGACACGGCACCGTTACCTTGCGGGGAGCGATGCGCGGCGGCTCGATGAGCTGCGGCGCGGGCTCGCGGACACGGGCAGCCGCGCCCTCTTTTGCGCTCGCGGCGGCTACGGAATGATGCGGCTGCTCGCCGGACTCGAGGACACCACCCTGGCGGCGAAGCCGGTGGTCGGATTCTCCGACATCGTCGCGCTGCATCAGCTGCTGCAGCGGCGGGGGCTCGTCAGCATTCACGGCCCGGTCCTCACCCAGCTTGGACGGCTCGATGCGAGCGCGGCGACGCGCCTCTTCGAGCTGCTCGAGTCGACGGCGCCGGCCGCGGCGCTCACCGGCACGGAGACGTATGTCGAGGGGACGGCGGAAGGGCCGCTCCTCGGCGGCAACCTCGCGGTGCTCACGCGCCTCTTGGGCACGCCCTACCTCGCGCCCCTCGAGGGCGCCGTCCTCCTCCTCGAGGACGTGGGCGAGCGTCCTTACCGGCTGGATCGCATGTGGACTCATCTTGCCCTCGCGGGCGTGTTCCGCCAGGTGCGCGGCATCGTGCTCGGTGAGTTCATCGGCTGCGAGGAGAAGAGCGCGGACTTCTCGAGCGCCGAGGTGCTGCGCGAGCTGGCCGCCGATACGGGACTGCCCTGCGCGGCGGGATTTCCGCTCGGCCATGGCGAGCGCAACGAAGCGGTGCCGCTCGGGACGCGGGTGCGGTTGGACGCTGGCAGTCGCCGCCTCACGTTCCTCGAGAGCGCGGCGCGCTGAGCGGGCCGCGCGGCGCCGGCCGAGTCAGCCGCTCGATCCGGCCGGCGGGGCTGCAGCTGAAGCGGAGGACAGCGGACGCAGCACGGCCGTGAGATAGCCGACAAAAGACGGCGGCGTGCGCAGCCTGACCGAGTGGCGCCAGAGGCTCAGTGTCGTGACGATCACCGCGATCACCCGCGGCGCCACGATGTAGATCAGCGCCGTCCAGGCGATGAGGTAGAGCCACTGCCCGGCCGGCCCGCCGCCGGCGGTGGGACTCGTCCACGCCAGCGCCTGGACGCCTTGCGCCGAGGGAATGGGAACACCGGAGACGCCGGACGCGGCACCGTACAGTGTGACGAGCGCGGCATGGGCACTGGCGGGCCCGAAGACACTCGTGCCCCAGCCCGCGGCCTGGCGCAGCAACCAACCGCGAGCACCGTAACCGGCCATGAGTCCGATCCCGACGAGGATCGCCGCCAGGTGCAGGAGGCGCCGCGAGCGGTCGCGGAACAGCGGCCGGCCGAGCTCGCACCAGTCCGCCGCAAAGCGCCGCAGGCCCGGCGCCAGCGGCGCGTTGAACCCGATCGAGTGGACGATCAACGCCTCGATTCGCGCGCGGACCCGGTTGGCATAGAGTCCGGCGAGCCACTGCCTGAAGAAGCCGTCTTTGCGGACGACCGCGGCGTCCGCCCCCGCGACCGGTGCCTTCCGGTCATGGGATCCAAACGCTCTGACGATCAGCGTGACGTAGACGATCAGATTCCAGAGGGCCAGGACGATGAGCGGGTAGGCGAAGATGTCGATCCGGGCGCCATCGGCGAACGCGGCGCCGAATCCCAGCAGAAGGCCGAGCAGGAGAATGGCGCGATCGAGGCCGGTGGCGCCGGATGCGGCGGCGAGGATTCGATCGACACCGGGAGACCGGACCCGCAGGCGCGCCAGCAATGCATCCGCCCGGCGTACGAGGAAGCGCTCCGACTCCCCATTGAGCTGCGCGGCCGCGGGCAGCGAACGGCCGTCGGCGGCCTCCCGGCCCGCCTCCGCGCGGTCTTCGAGCGACAGGGCATCGCCGCCTGGATCGGTCTGCTCGATGGCGTGAACCAGCAGCACGGCTTGCAGCGCCCGCTGTCGCATGAGGTCATTTTGCTGCACGATATCGGCTTTAGGCAAAGCATCGAGTCGAAGCATGTCTCTCAGCGCGGAAATCGAGCGGATCCTGAGGCTGTCGCCGGTCATGCCCGTGGTCGTGATCGAGGAGGCGGCGATCGCGCCGGACCTGGCGCGGGCGCTGGTGCGCGGCGGCATCCGGGTAGTCGAGATCACGCTGCGCACGCCCGCCGCGCTCGCCGCCATCGAGGCCATCGCACGCCACGTGCCCGAGATCGCGGTCGGAGCGGGCACCGTGCTTTCCGCGGCGGATCTGCGGGCCGCGGCAAGCGCCGGCTCCACGTTTGCGATCTCGCCGGGCGCTACCCCTGCCCTGCTGACCGCGGCGGCATCGGCGCCCATCCCCTATCTGCCCGCGGTTGCGACGCCTTCGGAGCTGATGCAGGGCCTGGCCTCGGGGTATCACTGTTTCAAATTCTTTCCGGCGGGCCCGGCAGGCGGCATCGCGATGCTCAAGGCGCTCGCGGGTCCTTTCCCGCAGGCGCGCTTCTGCCCCACGGGAGGCATCACGCAGGAATCGGTCCGGTCTTACCTCGAGCTGCCGAACGTCCTCTGTGCCGGCGGCTCGTGGCTGTCACCCGCGGAGGCTCTCGCCGCCCGCGACTGGAAGCGGATCGAGGCATTGGCCTCGCGCGCAGCCGCGTCGAGAACTTAGCCGCCCGAGCGGCGGTCGAACTCCGCGGGTATCCTTGCATCGCCTCTCCCGAGCACTCCATGCAGAGAATCCGAGCCAGCGTCGTTCCGGTGTGCGCCACGTGCGTGGGGGTGACCCTTGCTGCTGCGGCCCTGACCGGCTGCGCAGCGAGCCGGCTGTCCGCCGAGGCGCCGTCTGGAGTGCGGCTCGCGGGCGACTGGAGGCTGGACCCCGCCCGCAGCGACGATCTCGGCAAGGCCGTGCAGGAACTGCGTCAGCAGATGGAAAAGGCGCGGCACGAGAAAGGCGAGAATGAAGGCGGCGGCGCGTCTGCGGAAACCGCAGGTCAGGGACGCGGCCACCACCACGCAGGCTCCGGCGAGCCAGGCGGCCAGCAGAGCGGCCAGCAGAGCGGAGAGGCGGGAGAAGGCGACAGCTCTTCGGGGTCGGAGGGCCTCGGGCCGGGAGTCGGGCCGATGCCGCACCTATCCCCCGTGGATGAGCTGATGTCCAACGTGCCGCAGGGCGATTATCTCAGGGTCGGCATGAGCGCCGACGCCTTCACCGTCACCTCCGGCGATTCCTCCAACGAGTACACGCCCGGCCAGGAAGCCGACATCTCCGCGGAGCAAGGCGACGCGCAGCAGATATCGGGCTGGAAGGATGACACCTACGTGATCGACACCACGCCGCAGTTTGGACCGGAGATCATCCAGAGCTACGGCCTGACGAAGGACGGCAGGCTGAGCATGACGCTGCACTTGAGCGGCCGCGGCATCAAGTTCACGTTCACGCGGATCTACGACCGCACCACCCGCGTCGCGCCCCTGGCGCCGCCGACCCTCAACTAGCGGCATGCCGTCGCCCCGCCTGCCCGCCGGAATCGTCGCGATCCTGGTGCTCCTCTCGTCAGCGGCCGCCGTGGCCGCCGATCCGCAGGCCGCCGCACTGGCGCTGCCCCAGGCGCCGCCCGTCGTGATCTCGGGCCGCTACGAGGGCCCCAAGCTCTGGCGAGTGAGCCGGGACGGCCACGCGGTCTGGGTGCTGGGCACGGTAGCGCCGCTGCCGAAGCGGATGATCTGGCAGACGGACGACATCCGGAAGCTCCTGGCGCATACGCAGGAGGTGATCCCCGCGTGGCCCTCGGTCGGCATCGGATTTCATCCCTTCGTGGCCCTGCATCTCTACGCGCTCTGGCGCAAGGCGCAGACGAATCCCGATCACGTCCCGCTGCAGGCGGTCCTGCCGCCTCCTCTCTACGCGCGCTTCAGCGCGCTGCAGCTGCGCCTCGCGCCGCACGATCGGCGGATCGACCAGTTGCGTCCCATCCTGGCGGCGAGACGACTCTACGACGACGCGCTCGCCTCATCGGACCTGACTCCCCGCAACGACATTCAACGGACGGTGCTGGCGCTCGCGAAGCAGGAGGGCGTGCCGATCCACCAGGACAAGCTCCTGATCAGGGATCCGGTCGACGTCATGCGGGAGTTGACCGACATTCCGCGCTCCGCCGAGATCGCCTGCCTGAGCTCGGTGGTGACGCGGCTCGAGACCGACCTCGGGCCCATGCAGGCGCGGGCCCGCGCCTGGGCGCTGGGCGATGTCGCGCTGCTGCGCCGCCTGCCGCACACCGACGACCGCGCCACCTGTCTCGAAGCGGTGTCAGGATCCGCGCAGGTCAGAGCGCTCGTCACGCAGGCGCAGCAGGACTGGATGACGGCGGTGGTGCAGGCGCTCGCCGGGAACCAGACGACGCTCGCCCTCCAACCGATGGATCTGCTGCTGGGGCCGGACGGAACGCTGGCGCAACTGCGGCGGATGGGATATCGGGTCGAGGGGCCGTAAGTCCAGCGTGGCGGCTCAACTCGCGAGCGCCGCCGCCCACGCGGCCGCCATGATGGCGATCGCCGCCAGGCCGGCGGGCCACTGCCGCACGCGATGCAGCCGTTGCCGGATGGCGGGCAGCGCGGCGATCGCGCCGAGCAGCACGCCGATGGCGAAGCCGAGGATGTGGGCCATGACGTCGGTGTCCTTGCCGGCGGTGCCCAGCCAGCCGAGCAGGGCGACGCCGGCGATCAGCGGGCCCCAGCGCTGCACCGAGCTGCGCCGCAGCGACAGCCGCTCGCGCCAGGTATAGGCCGCCATCAGTCCCAGTGCCGTGAAGACGGCGGTGGAGGCGCCGACCGACCGGTGCCACGGCGCGGCGGTGAGCCCTTCCACCAGATCGGCGATCCCGCCGCCGGCCACGATGAGAAGCCACGCCACGCCAACACCGAGCTGGCGTCCGGCAAGATAGCCGAACCAGATGCCGAAGCACAGGTTGGAGGCAAGGTGCGGGCCGCTCAGGTGCAGCGTGAGAGCGGTCCAGGCGCGCCACCATTGGCCGCTCTGCACGCGTGCGGCATCGAGCTCGCCGGTGTGAAAGGCGTCGAGCCGGAAGAGGCCATTGGAGATGGCGTACGCAACGCCCACCAGCCAGGCCGTGTAACCCGCACATCCCACCCAGGCGTTGGGATGCAGTGGCGGCGCCGGTGGAGCGGGCTCGGGCGGGCGGTTCTCGGCCTCGTACTGCGTCAGGTGAGTCAGCGCCCGCGGCGCGTCGGCCGCCGCAACTTCCAGCACGAGGCGGTCATCCCGCGGCTCGATCGCGCTCTCGATGCCCACGGCGCCCAACATGAAGGCGCGGTCCTCGCAATCCTTGCGCCAGGAAGAGCGGTAAACCTCGACGCCGGTCTCGATCACCGGATGCTGCTTCGAAGGTGAGCGGTCACGAGCAGGTCCCGGGAAGGCGGTCGCGAGTCGCCGCCGCGCGCTCGACCATCCGGCTCACCTCATCGCGCCGGGCGCCGCTCAGCGGCAGCCGCGGCGGGCGCACGCGCTCGCTGCCGCGTCCCATGATCTCTTCCGCGAGCTTGATCGCCTGTACCAGGTCGTGGCCGGCGTCGAGGTGCAGCAGCGGCATGAACCAGCGGTAGATCGTTCGCGCACGCGCGAGATCGCCGGTGCGCAACGCCTCGTAGAGCGCGAGCGACTCGCGCGGAAAGGCGTTGGTGAGGCCCGAGATCCAGCCGCGCGCGCCGAGCGAGATGCCCTCGAACACGAGATCGTCGAGCCCGGCAAAGAGCACGAACCGCTCCCCGCACGCGTTGACCACGTCCGTGAAGCGCCGCGGATCGGACGAGGATTCCTTCACCGCGACGATGTTGGGCACGTCGGCCAGCCGGCCGAGGGTCTCGACATCGATGCTGACGCGGTAGGCGGGCGGATTGTTGTACAGCATGACCGGCAGGCGCGTGGCTTGCGCCACCGAGCGGAAGTGGAATTCCAGCTCGCGCGCGCTCGGCACGTAGACCATCGCCGGCAGGAGCATGAGGCCGGTGGCCCCGATCGCTTCCGCGTCCCGGGCAAACGCGGCCGCGGCGGCCGTGGTGAGCTCCGAAACACCCGCGACGACCGGCACCCGGCCGGCGGCCGCCTCGACCGCGGTGCGCAGCACGGAGCGCTTTTCCTCCGCCGCCAGCGAATTGTTCTCCCCGACCGTGCCCAATGCGACCAGGCCGTGCACGCCGTCCGCGATGAGCGCGGACTGCACCGCCCGGGTGGCAGCGAGGTCGACCCGAAGGTCGGCGTCGAACTGGGTGGTGACGGCCGGGAGCACGCCGGACCACGAGCAGGTTGGCGGGGAATGCGGGGATGGCATGGGAAAGCCCCTTCCGACTGACTTGCGCCGATCGGCCATGGTATACGTTGCGACAGCGATCGAGGCAAAGGTCACGAGCGATGAGCGCGAAACGCGAACTCGGAGGATCACTGGCGCTGGGCCTCCTGGTGCTGACCGTCAGCCCGCTGGCATGGGGCCAGGAATCTCCCCCGCGGGCGCTCCCACCGCCCGCGATGCAGGCGCCCCGCCCTGCCGGCCACTCGCAGACGGCGGACCTGGCCGGAGGGTGTTACTGGGGCACGCAGGGAATCTTCGAGCACGTCAAGGGCATCACGCGCATCGTCGCCGGATTCTCCGCGGGACATGACGATGACGACGGCGGCGCCGAGTCGGTGATGATCACTTTCGATCCCAAGGTGATCAGCTACGGCCGGCTGCTGCAGATCTTTTTTTCCGTGGTGCACGATCCGACGCAACTCAACCGCCAGGGCCCGGACGTGGGCCGGGGGTATCGCTCGGATATCTTCTACATGACCCCCGAGCAGCGCCGCATAGCGCAGGCGTACATCGCGCAGCTCGGCCGGGACGAGTCGTTTCCCCGGCCGATCGTGACGCGCGTCGATGCCTTCACGACATTCAATCCGGTCGGTCCGAGCCAACAGGATTTCATGAGCCGCAATCCGCGCCTCGAGTACATCGCGGTCAACGACCTGCCGAAGCTCGGCAGCCTGAAGCGGCTGTTCCCGGCATCGTATCGGCCGACACCCCTGCGCTACCGCGAGTGAGGACTCGGCCGAGCGCCTACAGCCGGGCGATCACTCTGGCCGGCAGGAAGAGGAGCGCGCGCAGGAGCGCGAACACGCCCTCCACGGCGACGCCGAGCAGGCGAAACGGCAGCGTCAGCAGCCATACCACCGGCCAGAGCACCAGCGCCAGCAGGGCGAGCGGCCAGCAGAGGACGAGGAGAATGAGCCAGATGAGGACGGTCAACACGGAGCTACCTTAGCGCGAGCCGAGGTGCGCCGCCACCCATTGGTCGATCGCGGCGTAATAGAGCTCGCGGTGCACCGGATCCTGCGGCGAGTGATGGGCGCCCGGGATGCCGATGAACTTCACCGGGATGCCGCGGCTCTGCAACGCGTGATAGAGGGCGAACGACTCGGTGATCGGCACCGTGACGTCGTCGGTGCCGGAAAGGATCAGCGTCGGGGTGGTGATATCGCCCGCATAGGTGAGCGGGGAGCCGGTGCGGTAGAGCTCGGCGCTCTGCCGGTCCCAGGGGCTGCCGCCCAGCGAGTCGCGCGTCCAGGCCAGGTTGCCCGTGCCGGAAAGCTCGTATTCCTCCGTCCAGTCGAGCACGCCATCGGCCACCACCGCGCAGCGCCAGAAGTGCTGGTGCGAGATCAGCCATGCCGTCATGTAGCCGCCATACGAATGGCCGACCGCGGCGATGCGTGCAGTGTCCACGATGCCCCGGCTCTCCAGCATCCGGATACCGGAGATCACGTCGCTGTCCGGTCCGTTGCCCGGGTCGCGGTAGATCGCGTGCTCGTGCGCGTTGCCCAGATTGTCGCTGCCGCGGTAGTTGGGCTCGAAGACCAGATACCCCCGGGCCGCGAACAGCAGGCGCAGCGGTCCGATCTCGTCGACATCGAAGTCCTCGCTCGAAGCGGCCTCGGGGCCGCCGTGACTGTAGACCACGAGCGGATAGCGCCGGCCAGGCTGATAGCCGTTCGGATAGGTCAGGATGCCGTCGTTGCGCTCACCGTCCGGCGCCTTCCACTGCACTTCCACGCTGCTGGGATAGGCGTAGGCCGCAAAGCTGCTGTTGACGTGCGTCAGGCGCACGGGAGAGCTCCGCGGGCTGTCCAGCACATAGAGCTCGGGTGCCTGCGCGGCACTGTCCGCAACGACAGCCAAGGCGCCGCCGGCCGATGCCGTCATCTCCAGAGGATTGAGGGAGCCGAGGTCCAGCGCGTAGCCCGCGCCGTGCAGAGGCTGAACATAGAGTTTGCTACCGACGCGATCGTCAGCCATGACGACCACGCCGGTGTCATCGGGCAGCCAGGCGTAGTCGCCTATCAGGTCCCGGTCCAGGCCGGCGCTGACGTCCCGAGCGGCGCCGCCCTGCGCCGAGGTGACGAAGAGATCCATGTTGCTGACGGCGCCGGGTCCATGCATGTAAAGGTAGGCCAGCTCATCACCCTTCGGCGCGAACCGCGGCGCATACTCATAGCTGCGGTGCGCGGTCAGCGGACGCTCCTCGCCACTCGCGACGTTGACCGCGACGATGGTGGCTCGGTCCGAGTCGCTGTCGCTGGCGTCAGCCTGGCGGGTATACACGATCCACTGGCCATCCGCCGACCACGACGGCGTGGTTATGCCTCCGTCCGGGGGTGTGATGGGCGGCGCGGTCTCGAGCACGCTCGTCGGGCCGTAGGTGAGCTGACGGGCCTTACCGGTCTTCACCGACAGCAGCCAGATATGCGACGGCACGGGCGGCTCATCGACGAGATAGTCGTCGTCGTGGATCGCGAAAAGATCATGATGCGTGCGGCGATCCTTCGCGCTCAGGGGCGAGTCGTCAGGGGTGACGTAGGAAAGGGTGCTGCCATCCGGACTCCACGCATATTGCTCCACCCCATTCGGGGCGTCGCTGAGCTCCGTGGGGGTACCGCCTGCCGCCGGGACCGTATAGATCTGCTGATTCAGCTTGCCCACCGTGGCGGTGAAAGCGAGTGTGCGGCCATCAGGCGACCAGCGCGGCGTGCCGAGCTCACGCATGCCCTCCACCAGGGTGCGAGGCTCGCCACCCGCGGTGGGTATCACCTGCAACGTCGCGTCGTAGCGGTCGTGGACAAAGTCCCGCCGGACGGTCAGGAAGGCGATCTGCTTGCCGTCCGGTGAGAACTGCGGCGACGTTATGCTCAGGAGCGCGCGGAAGTCGGTCAGGCCGATCGGGCCGGGAGCCGCCGCGGCCCCGAGGGAAGCCAGCGCGAGCAGCGCGGCTGGCAGGCAGATGAAAGCCAAACGACCCTTCATGCGACCTCCCGGCAAATACCTCGGATACAGGCGCCGTATTATGGCTCGTAGTGCCGGCGGCGGAACTCCGATATAGTTCGCGCAGGCGTGTCTGGGCATCGAGTGGGCGCATCGTGGAGCCTCCGCAGCGGCCAAAACCGAATTCCGTGCCGCCGGGCCGACCTGCGGCCGGTCCCACCGATCCCGTCAAATCGCCGCCGGGCGGCACGCCCCGTGCGCCGCAGCCGGGCGCCCCCCACGAGCCGATCGCCTCGGGCCGAGTCCGCCACGACGACCGCGGAAATGCGGTATGGGACTGGATCAAGGATACGGGCCGACTCGCGCTCGACAGCACCTCGCGACTGCTGAAGAAGCTGGAGACCCCTCAGCTCAAGGTCGAGGGCGAGGAAGACGAGGAGCTGCGCATCCAGTCCGATCGCGACCCGGGCGGAGGGTACGATCCGTACAACCAGTCGACGAAGCCGCGCGGAGGTCCGCCGCGCAAGGGCGGGTAGCCCGGCAGGCAGCGGCTCGCGCGGCTCACGGAGTCGACGTCATCTGTCGGCTGGTCGCGCCTCTGTTCGTCTTCAGCTCATCGAGCGCTTCCTGCTGCGTCGCGATGTCGGCCTCCAGGGCCGCCTCGTCGATGCAGTGCTCCTGCGGAACCATCGAGCCGGTCTGGGTCTCGTGTTGACAGTAGACGACCTTGCCGTCGTCGAGCTCCGCGGTGTAGCCCAGCCGGTGTGCGGCCTCGAGCAACGTCGAAGGGACGCCAACACCTCCTGGGGACGAGGGCCGCGCCGGCCGGGCGGCGCATCCCGCTTCGGCGACTGCGAGCGCCGCGAGAATGGCGACGCGAAGAAGAAGAGGCGACTCGGTCACTTTCAGACCCCTTGTTGCCAGCGGATGGCAACGATCATACACCCTCCTCAGATCCGGATGCGCTGCCAGGCACGCGAGCGCCAGCGCAGGAAGAGCGTCGCGCCCAGCAGGACCACGTAGATGACGACCGCCGTCCAGCCGCCCGCGGCACCATAACCCAACTGCGGCAGGAAATGAAACCAACCCTGGCCGGGGGCGAAGGTCAGGATGTGCGCGAGCGGCAGGAACACGACCCAGCAGACCGGAAAGACCAGCGCCACGGGCACCCTGACGTCCCCGGCGCCACGCAGGCACATGCTGCTGCCCAGGTTCAACCCGTCGAAGAACTGGTACGCCGCGGCGAGCCAAAGAAGCGAGACGCCGAGTCCCGCGGCAGCCGCGGCATTGCGGTCGCCCGATCCGGCAAAGAGGGGCAGCAGCCAGGGCCCCGTCACCGCGAGCGCGAAGCCGATGCCTCCCATGACGAGCGCGGCCAGCAGGATGACCCGGGTGCCGAGCCGCAGCGCCCACTCCCGATCGCCGGCGCCGATCGATTGCCCGACGAGGGTCGTGCCGGCCATCGCGATGCCGATGCCGGGCATGTAGGCGATCGACGTGAGGACGGACACCATCTGCGTGGCAGCGCCGGCGACGGTGCCGTAGCGCACTTCCATCATCTGAAAGACAGAGAAGCCGAGCACGTCGGCGGCGGGCATCATGCCCATCGGCACCCCGAGGCGGAGCTGCTCGCGGAGCAGTCGTTTTCGCGGCCGCCACGCCAGGTGTGACTTGTGAGACCGGCGGAAGGGCATCCTGAGGAACAGGGCGAACGCAATCGCGAACCCAACGGCCTGCGCCACATTGCTCGCCCACGCCGATCCGGCAACGCCCCAGCCGAGCCTGAAGATGAAGAGATCGTTGAAGATCGCGTTGACGATCGCCGTCGCAACCGCCACCAGAAAGCTGACACGAGGCCGGCCGATACCGTTGAAGAAGCCGATCATCGCCCAGGCGGCAACGCCGAACGAGGCGCCGCCGATGCGCGGATACCAGAACTCCTGCGCCAGGCCGGCGACGCGCGGATCGAACCCGAAGGGCGCCAGAATGTCCTTTCCGGCGGCGCCCAATGCGACGAACAGCGGAGCGACGCAGACCGTCAACCAGAGCGCGGTCCAGGCCGCCTGCGCCGCGCGTCTGTAACGACGCGCGCCGTGGGCGTGTGCGGCGAGCGTCTGCACCGCCATGCCGGCGCCACCCAGCACAAAAACGACCGCGAGGATCATCCATTGCACCGCGCCCACCGCGGCCAGGGCCGCAGTCGAGATGTGCCCCACGAACCACATGTCGGTGAGATTGAGGACGATCTGAAC
>JASHVV010000300.1 GCA_030044385.1 Gammaproteobacteria bacterium | reverse complement strand
CGCTAATGCATCGCCGCGGCGGGGCCGCCGCCCTTGCCGCCTCTCACCCACAGCAGCAGCGGCAGCAGCGCCAGGAAGACGATTCCCAGCAGCTTGAAGTCGTCCAGGTACGATAACAGCGTCGCCTGCTGCACGGCGCTCTGGTAGACGGCCGCCAGCGTCACCTGGGAATCGGGTGTGCTGCCGAGCGCCGCGGCGAGCTGATGGGTGTAATGGGTGTACGCCGGATTCATGCCCTGGAGCAGCTCCACGATCCGGCTCTGGTGAAACTGCTCCCGCCGGGTGAGCATCGTCGAGGCGACGGAGATCCCGATGCTGCCGCCGAAGTTGCGCGCGAGGTTGATCAGCGCCGAGGCGTTGTCGGTCTTGCCGCGCGGCACGCCGCGGAACGCCAGCGTGTTGATGGGGATGAAAAGGAACGCGAGCGCAGCCGCCTGCGTCGCGCGGGCGAGCACCAGCCAGCCGAACGAGATGCCGAGATAGAAGTTCGTCATCCAAAGAAGGCTCAGGCCGCCGACCACGAGGCCGACCGCGATGAGCAGGCGCAGGTCCACTTTGTTGAGCGCGCGGCCGACCAGCGGCAGCAGCGCGATCATGACGATGCCGCCTGGAGTCAGCACCATGCCTGCGTCCACGGCCCGGTAGCCCATGAGGCTCTGGGTGTAGGCGGGGATGAGATACGTGCTCCCCAGCAGCATGAATCCGAGCATGAGCATCAGGCCGAACGACACGGCGAAGTTGCGATCCAGCAGCAGCCGGATATCGACCAGCGGCTCGCGGGCCTCGAGCTCCCGCCAGATGAGGAGCACGAAGGCGGCCGCCGAAGCCAGCACCAGCACGGTGATGACCGGCGATGAGAACCAATCGTCCTGCTGGCCGCGATCGAGCACGATCTGCAGGCAGCCCAGGCTCAGAGCCACGAAGCCGAAGCCGGTCCAGTCCATGGGCGATCGGCTGGCGGGATCCCGGCTCGGCGCGCGCTCGTGAATCAGCGCGCTCACGAGGCCGAACACCGCGATCCCGACCGGAACGTTGATGAGGAAGATCCAGCGCCAGTCATAACTGTCGGTGATCCAACCGCCGAGCGTCGGACCGATCGTCGGCGCAACGACGGCCGCGATGCCGTAGATCGCCGTGGCCATCCCGCGCCTCTCGGCGGGAAAGCTGTCGGCGAGGATGGCCTGGCCCATCGGCTGCAGGCCGCCCCCGAAAGCGCCCTGGGCAGCGCGCAGCAGCACCAGAGCCGGGAGGCTCGGGGCGAGGCCGCAGAGGAGCGACGCCACGGTGAATCCCAGGATGCAGGTCAGAAAGAAGCGCTTGCGGCCGAAGCGGGCCGAGAGCCAGCCCGAGATCGGCATGACCGCCGCATTGGTGACGAGGTAGCTGGTCAGCACCCAGGTCGATTCGTCCTGGCTCGAGGAGAGCGCGCCGGCGATATGAGGCAGAGAGACGTTTGCGATGGAGATGTCCATGATCTCCATGAAGGCCGCCAGCGCGACCACGGGGGCGATGATCCAGGAGGCCATCGCGCCCGCTTCCCCTTTCTCCTGGGTCACGGCGCGCTCCGCTCCGCGCGCGCGTAGAGAGCGTCGCCGCTGCCGCGCAGGTTCGCAGCGACGATGCGATCGATCATCCGGCCGGCGCCGGCGTCCTGGTCCGTATAGACGTCGGTGCGCTGCGAGGCCGGCCAGGCGGGGAGCTGCGAGAGCGCGGAGCCGCCGCGGTTGCGGACACTGACGTCGACATTCGCGGACAGCCCGAGGAAGAGCGGGTGCCGGGCGAGCTGCGCCGGATCCAGACCGATGCGTGCCGGCAGCCGCTGCACGATCTTGATCCAGTTGCCCGAGGCATTCTGTGTCGGCAGGACGGCGAGCGCGCTGCCGGTGCCTGCGGTCAGGCCGAGGAGCCTGCCATGGTAGGTCACGTGCGAGCCGTACATGTCGACCGAGACCTGCACGGGCTGGCCGATGCGCAGATCCGCCAGCTGATTCTCCTTGAAGTTGGCATCGACCCACATGGAGCGCTCCGGCACGAGGGCGAGCATCTCCGTCGACGGTGCGACCTGCTCGCCGAGCTCTACCGAGCGGCGCACGACGTAACCCGACACCGGCGCCACTACGTGCGTGCGAGAAAGCGTGAGCCACGCGGCGCGCAGGTTGGCCTCGGCCTGCAATACCCTTGGGTGGGTCGCCGGCGTGGTTCCCGCAATCTCCGCCCGGGTGCTGGCAAGCGTCGCCTGCGCCTGCTGCAGCGCAGCACGGGCACTGCGCACCGCATTCTCGTCGTGCTCCAGGTCCTCGAGGGAGACGCCGTGCACCGTCTTCAGCGAGAGGTCGCGCGTGAGATCCTCATCCGCTTGACGCAACTGGGTCTGCTCGGCATCGACCAGCGCGACATCACGGCGCTCGTCGGCAAAGAGCTGCGCCACTTCCCGGACGGTTTCCCCGAGACTCGCCTGCGCCTGCGCCAATGCGATCTGCGCGTCACGCGGATCCAGCTGGATCACTACCTGACCGCGGCGCACATACTGCGTCTCGTCCGTATTGATGGCGACGACGGTCCCGGAGACCTGCGGCGTCAGCATCACCAGATTGCCGTTGACATAGGCATCATCGGTGGTGACGTGATATCTCACGAACAGGGCGTAGTAGCAGCCGATGGCGACGGCGACCGCGGCCAGCGCCAGCACGAGGAGTCCCCGCCGCAGCAAGTTGCTGGCTTTTGCAGGCACTTTTGCGGATTGCGGCTCAGTCGTCATGGCTGCTCCCTGAGGGGGTAGGGTTGTAGCGAGTGTGGTTCGAAGGGGCTCTCACGGGCGCTGCGGCGAGGAGAGCACCATCGCGGGTATTCCACCAGCCGCCGCCGAGGGCGCGGAACAGCGCCGCGGTGTCGGTGAATCGCTGCGCGTCGGCCTGTACCTGTGTAAGCGCGGCATCCTGGTATTGCTGCTCGGCAGTCAGCACCTGAAGCTCTGTGTATTTGCCCGCGCGGTATTCCGCGACAGCGAGGTCCTGGTTGGCCCGCGCGTCCTGGAGCGCACGGTTGTGCGCGGTATAGCTGTCGGCATCGTGCTGCAGCGCCTGCAAGGCGTCCGCCACGTCCACGAAAGCACCTATCACCGTGCCGTGGTAGGCCGCAAGCGCCTGGGCGTAGCGCTGCTTGGCTTCATCAGCCTGGGCCGCGAGGGCGCCGCCGTGGAACAGGGGCGCCGCCAGGCCCAGGCCTGCAAACCAGACGCCGCCCGGTTGGGTGAAGAGGTCGCTCAGCCCGGTGGTCTGCTGCGCGTATTGCGCGGAAAGGCTCAGCTGCGGCAGTCGCGCCGCCTCGGCTACGCCGATCTGCGCGCTGGCCGCGTGCAAATTCTCCTCTGCCGCGAGAACGTCAGGACGCTGTCGTACCAGCGCGGAGGGTAGAGAGACCGGCAACTGGCCGGGGAGCCTGAAGTCGGCGAGCGTCAGCGTCGGCATCCTGAACTCATCCGGAGTCTCGCCGCTGAGGCGCGCGAGCGCGTCGCGGTACGCGTCGCGCTGCTGCTCCAAGTCGGGAAGCGTGGCGCGGACATTCTCGAGTTGGGTTTCCGCCTGCAGGGTGTCGCTGTGGACGATCTTGCCCGCGTTCTCGAGCTGCACGTTGAGCTCGTATTGCGCTTGCAGCTCGCTCACGAGCGAGCGGGTAACCTGTATCTGCGCACGGACGGCCGCGTAGTCGAAGGCCGTCACCACGACCTGGTCGACCAGCGTCACATAAGTGTCACGCAGCTGATCGCGCACGGCCGCGGTCTGCGCCTGCTGAGACTCGATCGAGCGGCGCACACCCCCGAAGGGGTCGAGGTTGTAGGCAAGCGAGGGGCCGATCTCGTAGCGGCCGCCGGTCACGTCGATCTCATTCACGGGCCCATAGAGCTCGCTGCCGTTGATGTGGCCGCGGCCGATCTGACCCGTGGCGTCGATTTGCGGCAGAGCGGCACCCGAGACGGCTCTGAGCGCGTCCTGCGCCGCCGCGAGGCCGTGCCGGGCGCCTTCGAGGTCCGGGTTATTGGCCAGAGCCTGGCGCACCAGCTGGTCGAGCGCGTCGGAGCGGAACAGTTGATACCAGTCGCCCGCGACCTTGCCTCCGTAAGCGAAGCTCTGCGTCCC
>JASHVV010000299.1 GCA_030044385.1 Gammaproteobacteria bacterium | reverse complement strand
CACCGTGATCTTGCGCGAGAGGTCGCCGCTCGCGACGGCGATCGTCACCTCGGAGATGTTGCGCACCTGGCCCGTCAGGTTGCTCGCCATCGAGTTGACGCTGTCCGTCAGGTCCTTCCAGGTGCCGGAGACGCCGGCCACGGCCGCCTGACCGCCGAGCTTGCCTTCGGTACCCACCTCGCGCGCGACGCGCGTCACTTCGGAGGTGAAGGCGCTCATCTGCTCGATCATCGCGTTCACGATGCTGGCCGAGCGGAGGAATTCGCCCTGCAGCGGCCGCCCATCGACCACCAGGCGCATGGTCTGCGACAGATCGCCCTTGGCGACCGCCGCGATGGCCCGGGTCACTTCCGCGGTCGGCCAGAGCAGATCGTCGATCAGCGTGTTGACGGAGGACTCCATCGCGCCCCAGGAGCCGGAACGGCGGTCGAGCCCCACGCGGTGGCGCGTGCGCCCTTCCTTGCCGACGATGCGCCCGGCGCGCTCGAGCTCGCTCGCCAGCCGCTCGCTGGAGCTCACGATCTCGTTGAAGGTGTCGGCCACCTTGCCGGCCAGGCCGGCCTTGTCTCCAGGCAGCCGCACGGAGAAATCACCGTCGCGCACCGACTGCAGCGCGCGCAGGACCTCACGGAGGTCCAGAGTGTCGGTTTCGTTCCGTGCCCTTCCGTTGGTCTTGGAGCGCTTGGGCTCCGGTCCCTGTTCTTGTGACTGCATTCTCATTCTCCAATGTGATGGCCGGGTCGGGCGCAGGCCGCGCCGACCTCAGAAAGGTAATGAGCGATTGCCGGTCGATGCCGGCCAAGGCGATTCGCCGGTGAGCAAGGCACCGGGAGGCGTGATCTGCCAGGCAGGGGCGACGGTTCCAGTCGCCGCTTAGCCGGCAGTCCGCTGTGCACCACGGACAATCTCACCGCAAGCTGCGTCCGGATCTCCGTGCGACTCGAATGCCCCGACAGAAAGATTCTAGTAATGAGACCCGGGTAGCCTGTAAAGACTCCCCGGTCGCCGAACCATAGCGGAAAGCTGCCAGTGAGGCAAAGAGTATTCGACGAGGAAACGCACTAGCGGACACAGACAGTACTCAGCGACACCATGTTTAGACGTCAGCAGAGACGTGGTATAGTGAGGTTGCGGAAGCTGGAAGTCCGCGTCGCACGTCCGACCCCCACGGGTCGGGCAGGAAAACGGTTATGAACGGGTCGCAGCCGGCCGGGCATGATGAGCCCGCGCCGGAATCACGGTCGGGAAGGCTGTCCGTGGCTGCTCTGCGGAGCGCCATTCCAGGCCGCATGTGGGGCGGCAAGGGATGCGGCGCACCTTGTGATTTCTGCCGCGTGGTGGTGAGCCCCGAAGAGATCGAGTACGAGGTCGAGGCCCGGCTCGACGGCGAGCCGCTCCTGCTGCACTTCCATGTCCGCTGCTACGATTCCTGGCGGACCAGCCGCGGCGACCCGCGCGCCGGCGAAGCCCCCGCCACACCAGGGAAGTGACCCGTCAACCTTCAGGCCAGGCATACGGCCCAGGCTCAGCCCAGCCTCAACCGCTAGATACACCAGCCCCCGTCGATGACGTGGATCTGCCCCGTCGTGTATTCCGCCGCGGCCAGGTACACCACCAGGTCCGCGATCTCCTGCGGCCGCCCGATGCGCCCGATGGGCTGGCGCGCGATGAAAGCCGCGCGGGTCTTCTCGTAGCCGCTCGGGTCCTTCCCTTGGGCCTGCAGACGCCCCTCGAGCGACGGTGTCTCGACGGTTCCCGGACAGACGGCGTTGCAGCGGATACCCTGGCCCACGAAATCCGCGGCCACCGATCGGGTCAGGCCGATGACCGCCGCCTTCGTGGTGCCGTAGACGCAGCGCACCGGGACGCCTTTGATGCTGCTCGCCACGGACGCCATATTGATGATGGAGCCCCAGCCCTTCGCCAGCATGCCCGGCAGTGCCGCCCGAATGGTGCGGACCATCGCCTTGACGTTCAGGTCGTAAGCGAAGTCCAGCTCCTCCTCCGTGCACTCGAGCACCGTGCCGTGATGCACGAAGCCGGCGCAGTTGAAGAGCACGTCAACGGTCCCGGCGAGCGCAACGGCAGCTGACACGCTCGAGGTGTCGCGCACATCCATGCGGCAGACCTCGACTCCAGCCTCTCCCCGCAGCGTCGCAAGTTTCGCTTCGTCGATATCTGTGGCGATGACGCGCGCGCCCGCAGCGGCAAGCGCCAGCGCACTCGAGCGTCCGATTCCCTGCGCCGCAGCCGTGACCAGCGCAGTCCTACCTTGCAAAGTCGGTGTATTCATCTTCTATAGCAACTTTCCACGAGAGCCATTGTGTGCCATGCGTCCTCCACGGACGTCTTGAGTACGTCGTCCTCGCCAGCAGCGAAGCGCTGCAGGTTGGACATGGTGCCAATGAAAGCATCGGGGAACCATCCCCCTTCGAGTGGAACCTCGCTCCACGGCCCGCCGCGCGGCGCGATCCATAACTCGTCCGGCTCGCCGCGCGGATAATCCAGCAGCAGGCCCAGCTTCACCAGGGCCGCGCCTCGGTCGCCCTCGACGCGAAAGGTGGCGTCCTGGAACCTGCGGCCGAAATCGTGGTGATGATTGATCGACAGCGTGACCCGCAGCTCCTCGCCGTAGTCGAGGATGGCGGAGGTGCGCGTGTCCGCGAGCTCGCTGCCGGGAAAATGGTAGCTGCGGGCGAGCACCTGCCGCGGCTCGCCCGCGAGCGCCCGCAGGGTGTCGAGATAGTGGACGGAGTGCGAGACGATCTCCACCCGCGGGTTGGGTTTCAGATGGGGGAAGAGCTCCCACGGCGTGCGCAGGTTGAGGTGCACCTCGATGTCGAGCAGCCGCCCGAGGATCCCCTGCTCGAGCGCATCGGCCACGGCGAGCATCATCGGGGAGAACCGCAGTTGGAAGTTGACCGCGGCGCGCAGGTGCCGCGCCCGGCAGACCGCCCGGATGGCCGTCGCCTGCTCGAGGTCGAGCCCGAGCGGCTTCTGGATGAGAACCGCCGCGCCTTGCGGCAATGCGGCGAGAATGGCCTCGTGCGCGACGGGCGGCGCGGCCACGTCGAATACGCAGCCGGGCACGGCCGTCGCGGCCTCCTCGAGCGAGCGGAACACGCGCTCGATGCGCCACCGCTGCGCCGTCGCGCCGGCCTTCGCGGCATCGACATCGAGCACGCCCGCCACCGGGAAGCCCGCTTTGGCGTAAGCGGGCAGGTGCGCGTCATTGGCGATGCCGCCGGCGCCGATGAGGATGATCGGCCGCGGCGCGGAGGGCGGCGGATGGCGCTGCCGCAGGCGCGGGAGTGAAGCGATGGGGGTCACGGGAGGAGCCTCTCGATCCGGCCCTGCGCCTCCCGCAGCAGATCCTCCACCGGCAGGCGCGTGCCCGTCGCCCGCGCCAACAGGTCATCGATCACGTGCGCGATGTCCGCGAGCCGCGGATGCGCCGGCAGCTCGCGCGCATGGGCATGCAGCACCTCGAGCTCGTGGAAGAACGGAATGAGCCGGTTGATCTCCGGGTCCACCCAGGTGGAGCGGCGCACGCCGATGGCGCCCTCGAGCGTCGTCAGCTTGTCCATCGGCGCCGTGGCGACATGACGCATGAATGACCACGCGAGGTCTTTTTGCCGCGACCCTGACGCCAGCGTGAGCACCCAAAACACATTCAAGGAGACGCTGCGTCCGTCCGGGCCGCGCGGCAGCGGTGCGACGTCGGTGAGTCCCTTGACCCGGCTCAGCTCCCACCGCTCACCGAGGGCGGCGAAGCCGAACCAGTTGGCCATCAGCGCCACCTTGCCCTCGCAGAAGAGGAGCCCCGACTTGACGCTGTCGAGATCGCGCGCGCCGGGCGCGATCGCCGCCGCGTCACCCGCCAGGCGGCGCAGGAACTCGAGCGCTTCTGCCGCCGGACGCGTGCAGAGCTGCGGGCGCGCGCCGTCGCCAAAGGGCTCCCCGCCCCGGCTCCAGACCTGGATGCAGAAATCGTAGAAGCCGTTGTGCCCGTCCGGAAACAACGCGAGCGCCGTGCCGTAGCGGCCTCGGTCCGGCGCATGGAGCCGGCGCGCGGCCGCGTGAAAGTCCTCCCACGTCCGCGGCGCCTCGAGCCCGGCCTCCGCGAGCAGATCGCGGCGGTAGATGAGGCATGCGGGACCGTCGTGATACGGCAGACCCCAGAAGCCGCCGGCAAAGGACTGCAGGCCGAGGAGCGAGGGGCTCCACGCTCCCGGAAAATCGGCGATGGGCGCGCGCTCGAGGTGCGGCGTCAAATCCCCGATGAGCCCCGCCGCCTGCGCCTCGGCCAGCCAGTCGGTCGAGAGAAAGGCGATATCGAGCGAGCCGTCGGCGAGCCCGCGCGCCGCGAAGAGCCGCCGGTGCAGATCGTTGAGCTCGAGCGGCTCGACCTCCACCCGCGCATCGCACCCCGCGGCCTGCGCGAAGTCGGCGAACTGGCGCCGGATCGCGTTCTCGAAGGGATCAAACCTGCGGACGGCGATTCGCAGCGTCCGCACTCGGCGCTCCCTCGTCCCGCTTCAAGCCCGCGTGCACCGCGATGACATCGGCGCACGCTTGCAGCGCGGGCAACATGGTTTCCAGGTCCGGGCCACCCTTTTCCTTGAGCGTTGCAATGGTCAGGGCGGCCTTGATGGAGCAATCGGCCGGCCCCACGGGCACGCCGATATCGAGTCCGCCGACGAAGCGCTCGCCCTCGGAGCGCTCGTAGCCGCGCGCCCGGATGGCGGCCAGGCGCTTGACGAAGGCGGCGCGCAGCGCCGGCTTCTCCCGCCGCCACTCCAGATCGCGCACCAGGATCTCCTCGCGCTCCGCCTCCTCCATGCTGGCGAGCAACACGCGGCCCGAGGTCGTATGCAGCGGCGAGTGCAGCGATCCCACCTCCACCGACAGGCGGAAGGGCTTCGGGCTTTCCTCCTGGGCGAGCACCAGCACCCGGTCGCGGTGCAACACACAGAGATGACAGGACTCGCGCAGGTCCTCGGCGAGGCTGCGCATGAGCGGCTGCGCCGCCTTGAGCAGCACCTCGTACGGCGAGTGGGTGCGCGACAGCTCGAAGAGCTTCAGGGTGAGCGAATAGCCGCCGGTCACCGGCTCGCGCCGCAGGTACCCGCGGCTCTCGAGGCAGGCCAGCATGCGAAAGATCTCCCCCGCCTGGCGGTTGAGCGCCCGGGCAAGCTGCGCCTGGGTGAGCGGTACGGCCTGCTCGGACAGGTACTCGAGCACATCGAGAGCCTTCTCGAGCGCCGGCACCGAGTACTTCGTGCGGCGCTCCTCGAGGCTCAGCAGCGAGTCTTGTGGCATACGGCCTCCGGTAGTTCGCCTCGAATTATAGTCAACGCCTTTCTCGGCGCGCGACGGCGCCCGCCCAGAGTGTATAGGGCGGCGGCGGCGATCAGCACCGTCCCCTCGATCAATCCCTGGTAGTTCGCCCCGAGGTTCAGGACATTGAAGCCGTTGGTGAGCGTGTAGAGCACCAGCGCGCCGGCGACGGTTTTGAGAACGCTGCCGGCGCCCCCAAAGAGCGAGGTACCCCCGAGAATCGCCGCCGCGATCACGGTGAGCTCCTCGCCCTGCAGGGCGGTGGGGTTCATGGCGCCGAAACGAGAGGCGTAGAGCACCCCGGCAAAGCCCGCCGCGAGACCCGAGAGCACGAAGGCGCCGATGCGGTAGGCCGGCACGCTGATGCCGCAGAGCCGCGCCGCCTCCGCGTTGCCGCCGACCGCGTAGATGCGCCGCCCGACGGTGGTGAAGCGGAGCACCAGCCAGACGAGCAGCGTGAACGCCGCCATGTAGAGGATGGGACGGGGCAAGGGTCCGGCGCGACCGCTCTCGAAGTTGGTCATGACGGCGAGCGCCGCGGGCGTCTGCACCATGAGCGAGCGGCCGCCGGTGACGATGAGCACGAGACCGCGAATCGCCGTGAGAGTGCCCAGGGTGACGATGAAGGCATTTATTCCGACGAGCTGAACCATGACGCCGTTCAGGAGGCCAACCGCGCCCGCTGCCGCGAGTGCCAGCAGGAGCGCAGGCCAGAAGCCGACCGCATCCACCGTCAGGATCTGCACGGCGGCGGCGAGTGCCGCCACCGAGGCCACCGACAGATCGAAATTACCCGTGATGAGCACCACCGTCATCGCGACGCCCATGAGCGCGACGGGCGAGGCCTGATACACAATGTTGATCAGGTTGACGGCGCTGAGATAGCCGGGCCGGCCGAGGGCGGCGCAGACCCCGGCCAGCGCCAGGATGAGGAGCAGCAGCGCATAGTAGACGCCCGCCTCGCGCAGCCCCAAGGCCCGTGGAATCCGGCCCAGAACCCTCATGAGACCTCCGCGCCGGCCGCGACACGGCCGCCGGCCGCGCCGGAAGCAAGCAACACCAGCTCCTCCTCGCTGGTCTGCGCCGCCGCGCGCTCCGCCACGATGGCGCCCGCGCGCATGACCAGGATGCGATCGGCGACAGCCATGAGCTCCGTCAGCTCCGAGGACACCAGCACGACCGCGAGGCCGGCCGCGGCGAGCTCGCGCACCAGACCGAGGATCTCGGCCTTGGCGCCGACATCGACCCCCGCCGTCGGCTCGTCGAGGAGCAGCAGGCGCACCGGGCCGCACAGCCAGCGGGCCAGGCTCACTTTCTGCGCATTGCCGCCCGAGAGCTCGGCGATCGGTGTCGCGGCGCCGCTCGCCTTGATGCCGAGCCGCCCGATGGCCTCCTCGGCGGCGGCGCGCTCGGCGCCGGCGCGCACGAAGAGCCGCCCGCGCGCGAACCGGTCGAGGTGCGCCAGTGTCAGGTTCTACTCCAGGGAAAATTCCGGCACCAGACCCTGCGCCTGGCGGTC
>JASHVV010000298.1 GCA_030044385.1 Gammaproteobacteria bacterium | reverse complement strand
ACCGTGCAGAGCATCGTGCCCGATCACAGTCAGCAGAACATGGGACCCGGACGCAGCCGCATGGGCGATTCGGTCTGGCTCGACATCGGCGGCATCGACGTCGTGGTCATGAGCGTGCGCACGCAGACTTTCTCGCCGGATGCCTTCACCGGGCTCGGGATCGATCTTTCCTCGAAGCGGATCATCGCGGTGAAATCGAGCTGGCATTTCCAGGCGCACTTCGCGCCCATCGCCGACGAGTTGCTCGCGGTGGCGACACCCGGCGCCATCCAGATGAATTTCGCCGCGATCGACTACCGCAAGAAGCGGGATCAGGCCTTCTTCCCGCGCGCGGCCGATCCGCTGGGGCGCGGTCAGCCGCTCTGACGGCCGCGTGGCGGCCGCTTGCCGGGGTCCTTGCGCTCCAGCGCCGCCTTGAGCTGCGATTCCGGGCCCGAGCAGATCGACAGCACCCGGCAGGGGCCCGTGTCGGCCGCGAGGTAGGCGTGGCCCATGCCGCTGTCGAAATAGATCGAGTCGTCCTTGCGCATGATGAGCGGAGCGTAGAGCTCCGTGTGGAAGGCGACGGTGCCCTCGAGCACGAACGCATATTCCTCGCCCGGATGGCGGATGAAGTCGCCGAACTCCTCGAGTGTGCGCGCGCGCAGCTCGGCGATGATCGGAGTGAAGCGCTTGTTGAGGAAATCGGCCGCCGGGTAGATGTGACCGTAGTTGCCGGTCTCGATGATCTGGCCCTGGCCGCCAGGTGTATAGCTGCGCCGGCCGATGACCTGTCCCGGCGCTCTGCCCAGCGGCGGCGCGAACAGCTGCGCGATGTCGACGCTCAGACTGGTGCTGAGAAGGGCGAGCTTGTCATAGGTGAGGGAGATGCGCTCGTTCTCGATCTTCGACAACGTCGAGATCGGCAGCCCCGTGCGCTTGCTGACTTCCGCCAGCGTCCAGCCGCGCTCATTGCGCAAGGCCTTCAGCGCCGACCCCGGATGTGCCGTGACGCGTCCGTCGCTCTGCGCTTCTGTCGTCCGCTGTGGCCTGCCGCCCATGGCGACCATTTAAATCCAGCGCCGAGGAATTGTCGAGACTATCCAAAAGCGAAAATAATTTGCCAATTGTGAAATCCAGGAATAGATTTGGCGAAAATCGGCAAACATTGGGCATGCCGGTGTCCCCTGCGAGAGCGATCGACTGACGTGATGCATCTGCACATCGACATCGAGCGGTGGCCGCTGAAGGTCCCGTTCCGCATCACGGGCCACACGTTCACCGAGTCGGAGCTCATCGTCGTGACGCTGACGGACGGCGGCGTTTCGGGCCGGGGCGAGGCCGCGGGAGTCTACTATCGCGGCGAGACCGCGCAGACCATGGCGCAGCAGCTCGGGGCGGTGCGGCCGCTGATCGGGCTGGGCATGACGCGTGAGGCGCTGCGACTGCTCCTGCCGCCGGGAGGAGCGCGGAATGCGCTCGACTGCGCGCTGTGGGATCTCGAGGCGCGGCGGTCCGGTGTCACGGCCTGGCAGACCGCGGGGCTCGAAGGGCCCAAGCCGTTGGCCACGACCCATACGATCGGCGCCGACCCGCCGCAGGTGGCCGCGCAGACCGCGGCTTCGTACCAGGGCGCCGCGCGCCTGAAATTGAAGCTGACGGGCGAAAATGACGAAGCGCGGCTCCGCGCGGTGCGAGCCGCCCGGCCGGACGCCTGGATCGGTGTCGATGCGAATCAGGCCTATGACGCCGCCTCGCTCCGTGCGGTCTTGCCGGCGTTGCTGGAAGCCGACGTTCAACTCATCGAGCAGCCGGTGCGCGTCGGCAGCGAGCGCCAGCTCGAGGGGTTCGACTCACCGATTCCGCTGGCGGCCGACGAGAGCGTCCAATGCCTGGCCGACCTGCCGAAGGTGGCCGGCCTCTTCGACGTCGTCAACATCAAGCTCGACAAATGCGGCGGCCTCACCGAGGCGCTGGCGATGGCAGCGGAGATTCGCCGCCTGGGGATGAAGCCGATGGTCGGCTGCATGGTGGGCACGTCGCTCGCCATGGCGCCGGCGTGTGTTGCCGGCGCGCGCTGCGACCTGGTCGACCTCGACGCGCCGCTGTTTCTGGCGAAAGACCGGGATCCGGCCGCGCTCTACGGCAGCGGCACGGTCCATTGCCCCGATGGCTGGGGTGTGCCGCCGACGGGTGCGAGGAGCCACTGATCATGAGGTGCCGAGTGAAGCCGAGTTCCATCAGCGCGGTAGTGGCGGCAGCGGTCCTGCTGCTCACGACGGGCGCCGCCGAAGCCCGTACCGATGTCACGGTGCCCCATCGAGCGGCGTCAGCTACTGCCGCGAGTCAGAGCGCCCAGGCACCTGCGGTGCCTCAGGCGGCTGCGGCGCCAGCCGCGCCCGCGCCCGGCAGCGGTACGCATGATCTGACGTCAACCGACGTCGCGGCGTTTCTCGACGGCGTCGTTCCCTATGCCATCCACCGCGCCAACATTGCCGGCGCCACCGTCGCGGTAGTCGCCAACGGTCAGATCATCTTCGCCAAGGGTTATGGCTACGCGGACGTGAAGACGCGCCAGCCGGTCATCGTCGATCGCACCCTCTTTCGCCCGGGCTCGGTCTCGAAGCTCTTCACCTGGACGGCGGTGATGCAGCAGGTGCAGGCCGGCAAGCTCGATCTCGACCGCGATATCAACGATTACCTCGACTTCAAGGTCCCGGAGAGATTCGGCAAGCCCATCACCCTGCGCGACCTGATGACGCATACGCCGGGCTTCGAAGACACCTTCGACGGCAGCTTCGTCAAGAAGAAGAGTGAGCTGGTTCCCTACCGCGAATACCTCATCGAGCACATGCCCGCGGAGATCTTCCCCCCCGGAAAGATCGTCGCGTATTCCAACTACGGCGCCATGCTGGCGGGCTACATCGTGCAGCGCGTGTCCGGCGAGCCGTTCGACGAATATATCCAGCACCACATATTCCAGCCCCTCGGCATGGATCATTCGACCTTCGAGCAGCCGTTGCCGGCCGCGCTCGTCCCGGACATGTCGCAGGGATACGTGACCGCCTCCGGCAAGCCCCAGCCGTTCGAGTACGTCGAGGTGGCGCCCGCCGGCTCGCTCTCCGCGACCGCGACCGACATGGCGCACTTCATGATCGCCCAGCTCGAGGGCGGCAGCTACGACGGCGGCTCGATCCTCAGTCCCGCCACCGAGCAG
>JASHVV010000036.1 GCA_030044385.1 Gammaproteobacteria bacterium | reverse complement strand
GTCGGAGCGTGGCGCAGTCTGGTAGCGCACTTGCATGGGGTGCAAGGGGTCCCGAGTTCAAATCTCGGCGCTCCGACCAATCTCGAAGCCCATGAAATCGCAGGTTGCACAGCAAGCCCGTGAGGATCTGATCGCGGCCACCCGATCGCTGACGCCGGAGCAGCGGCTGCAGGCATTCTTGCGGCACTGCCGGCTCGTGATGAAGCTCTACCTTGCAGGAAAGCGAGTGCGCACCGAGGCGGGTCGAAGTATTCCGTGAGAACGACTGGCTCAGGCGAGTCGGCGCTTCTTCTCCTGGACGCGGTTGACGTCCTGACCGCCGACGGAATCAATTACGCAGTGGTCGGCGCCATGGCCGGATCGGTTCATGGAATCGTACGCGCCAGCTTCGATGCGGATGCCGTATTGTCATTGGCGGTGCAACGCGCTGCGGAGCTGGAACGGAAGTTCAAGGCAGCGGGTTTTCAAACCACTCTCCGGCGGGGTGATCCAGACGACCCCATCGGCGCGCTGCTGAGCCTTTCCGACGCATTCGAAAATCGTGTGGATCTGCTCATCGGATTGCGTGGCCTCGAGCCGACGGCGTTCTCGAGAGCCATTGAGCTGACATTCGAGAAAACAGCCTTGCGGGTGATCGGTCTCGAAGACTTTATCGCGATGAAGGTATTCGCCGGCGGTCCGCAGGACCTTGCCGATGCGCGGGCGGCGATAAATACCGGGTCGCGGGCAGTGGACCTCATTTTGCTCAGGCGACTTGCGAGCAATTACGGTGGTGCTACTGCCGGAACGCTCGAGAAGCTGCTCGCCGACGCAGGTGGCTCGGCGCCGGGATGACTCGCGCGTACCCAGCGGGCCGGCCGGCTCCGAAGACACCGATTTTTAGCCCGCGAGTCTGGCTATTGGTCCCTCAGTCCGGCGCCATGGTCTATGTGAATCGCTCCGGCTTTCCCGGAGACTCCATCAGTGAGAGATCGAGCCGTGGGAAATACCTCGAGCAGCTATCCAGCTGAAGTCCTGTAGCGGGCGGACCGTCGTGCTTGCTGTGGTGCACGTATTGCACTATGGTTCCGCATGCTCACGGTAAGGCGCTTCGATCGCTGCCGGATCGAGATGTATTTCCGCGACTATCTGCCGCCGCGGATGCTCTCGGTCTGTCTCGGCGGCAGATTGCATACTATGCGAGCGGAGAGCATGAAGTACCGCGCACTGTTCTTCTGGCCTGCAAGGGATGGGAGTCCGAGCAACGGCAAGTGGCGGCGTAGGCGGTCTGTACGACGTTTGTACCACTCGGCCGAAATAGGGTGCAAGGGGTCCCGAGTTCAAATCTCGGCGCTCCGACCCATCTCGACTCGTCGCTGCTTGTAGAGATAGAACGGAACGCCTGCCAGGACCACCAGCGCCCCAAATGTGGAGCGCACCGGTTGCTCGATCCAGAGACTTGCCGTGAGAGCCAGCGAGGCGGCAATGAACACCAACGGTGTCCACGGATAGCCCCATGCGCGATAGGGGCGTGGCAGGCTGGGCTCGGTCAGCCGCAAGCGAATGACCGTGAAGGCTCCGAGCGCCGCGAAAATCCACATCACGAACACGTAGAGAGAAAGGAGCTGCTCGAAGGTGCCGGTGAGCGCGATGAGCGCCCCCAGAATGCCCTCGAGCAGCAGGGCCCCGATCGGGCTGCACAGGCGGGGGTGAACGTTGCCCAGCCACTCGAAAAATAGCCCGGCGCGCGCCATGGCATAGGGCACACGCGGGCCTTCCATGAGCGTCGCGTGGAGCGAGGACAGAGCCGATATTCCCATCGCGATCGTGAGCCAGGTGGCGCCGCCCGGACCGAGGAGAGAGTTGACCACATCGGAGGCCACGTCCTTTGACGATGCCACTTGTCTGAAGGTCAGTACATGGAAATAGACGGCATTCACCAGTATGTACAGGACGCCGACGATGAGCATCCCAAAGAAGAGGGCACGCGGAATATTCTTCGCCGGCTGTCGTATTTCGGCACCGAGGTTACCGAGAAACTGAAAGCCGTTGTAAGCCCACATCACCGGCACGATCGCGGAAAGCGTTGCTGCGAATGCCCGGCCCTCCGCCGGTCTCGGCACGAGATCCACCGCGCCGCTCATCGGCTTGGCCAGGAGGGCGCCGGCCAGAATGATGAGCACGATTGCCGCAACCTTGAGCGAGCTCAGAAGGAGCTGCACGCGCCCGCCGACATTGACGCTGACGCAGTTCACCGCCATCAGCGTCAGAATGACAACTGCGGCAAGCGGCTGGGCCACGGTGATCGTGAAGACGTGCTGGCCGGCGTGAAGTGTGAGCCAGGGGGCGTTGAGTCCCGGAAAAAGAAAGCCGGCGAACATCGTGAAGCCGGCTGCCAGAGTTGCGTACGCGACCGGGCTCATCAGCAGCGAGTCCGCCCAGCCGAACAGGAACCCCCAGAGAGGACTCAGGCCGCGGGCGAGATAGGCGAAGAGGCCGCCTGCGTGGGGAAGCGCCGCGCCGAGCTCGGCGAAGCAGAGTGTCCCGCTGAGCGCGATCACGGTGCCGGCCAGCCACGCGACGAAGACGAGACTGACAGACCCCGCGGCGCGGGCCATGGGCGCGGCGACCAGAAAGACCCCCGTGCCGATGATCGTGCCGACCACCACGGCCGTCGCCTGCCAGGGCCCCAGGCCGCGGACGAGATCTCGGTCTTGCGGAGCGTTCATGCCTTGCATTGGTGCGGTGGGGACGGGTTCCAGTATAGGCCCGTTGATTCGTGGGTAACTCCCGTCTCACGTCGGCAAGGCGCCACGATCAAAAATGTTCTTCGCCCTACCCGGCGTACGCAGGCGCGGGGACGGCCGCCCGTCCGACTTCGCCTGATCGATGCGAAACGAACATCATTGCCGCCACGGGCGTTTGCATTCTCAACAAAGAAGGAAGCAACTATAGGAGCTGCGCCGTCGCCCGATCCTCGGTTTGGTACGGTCAGGGAGCAGGGCGCATGGCTGGCAGGACAACTCTCTCCCAGCTCCGGGTTGAGATGCGTGACGATGTCTTGAATTGTCCCGAGATTGGATCCGTGGCTTTAGTTTAAGGATTATATATAGATTGCAAAATAAGTTTAAAGATCATATATTGTCTTATATGAAAAGCACCTCTCACACTTTCATGTCCCCGGGAGTGAAGCGGAGCCTGAAGAAGCTCGGTCACGACGTGCAGGTGGCGCGTAAGAAGCGCCGGCTGCGGGTGGCTGATCTCGCCGCAGCGGCTTCCTGCAGCGTGGGAACGCTTCGCCGTCTGGAGGCTGGCGACCCGGGAGTGTCCATCGGTGTGCTTGCCATGGTGCTGCTGGGACTGGACCGCCGGAATCTGCTGGGAGAGGTGCTGGATGTGGCTCGCGATGACGGCGGGCTGCTGCTGGATGAGGCTCGGCTGCCGAAGCGAGTACGCAAGGCGACCGAGCCATGAAGATCGTCGTCGCCGTCGAGTCCGATGGACTCGTGAAGCCCGTGGGAGAGCTGTTCCACGAGGCTCGCGGCCCGCGCGAGACATCCGTGTTCCGCTACTTGCCGGAGTGGGGCGGCGAGGGCAGTTTTGCCCTGGCTCCCACCATGCCCCTCGGCGGGCCGCCCGTGAATACCTCCCAACACGCTGGCGCCCGGCGCACGAGCGCCTTGCCGGGACCCATCATGGATGCAGCGCCGGATTCGTGGGGTCGGCGCATCATCGACGCGCAGCGTCGAGCCGCCGGCCTGCCGCCGGCCAACGAGCTGGAGTTCCTGTTGGCTGGTGGCGACGCCGGACGCTGGGGCGCCCTGCGCTTCCTGGACGATCAGCTGCGTCCCCTGGGAGGCGAGTCCCCGTCCGCCGATCTTGCGAGCCTCGCTGAACTGTCGGCGGCGGTGGCTCGGTTCGAGCGCACCGGGAATGTCACACCGGCGCTCTTGCGATTCGTCGCTGCGGCTTCATCCGCGGGCGGTGCGCGGCCGAAGGCCGTGATCGTGGACGGTGAGCGGCACTACATCGCCAAGTTCACGTCGGCGATGGATCAGAATGCTGCCGTGGAGCGCGCGGAAGTGATGGCGCTCGCGCTCGCGAAGGCGGCCGGCATCGAAGCTCCACAGGCGCGGATTCTAGGCTCCAAGGACATGCCAGTGGCGCTCATCGAGCGCTTCGACAGGAAGGTCGTCGCCGGTCACGCCCGGCGGCGCCATGTCATCAGCGCCCAGTCGTTCCTGGGAGCTCAGTTCGCCGACGAGGGAGACTACGCGGATCTGGTGGAGCAGATGCGTGTTCACGCAGAGGCAGGGCAGATAAGCGAGCTGTTCGCGCGCGTCGCCTTCAATGTGCTGGTGCGCAGCACGGACGATCACCTGAAGAATCACGCTTTCATCCATGTGGGCGGCGGGCGGTGGCGGATGTCTCCCGTGTTCGACGTGAACCCACAGCCGCAACGGCATGGCCAGTTGAAGACATACATCAACGGCAGGGCAGACGCCACGGTGGACAACCTCTTGTCGGGACACGAGGCGTTTGGGCTTCCGCTCGATGAGGCCAGGCGGATCGTGGAGCGAGTGGCAACCGCCGTCGCGGGACACTGGCGCTCCCTCGCCAAGGAAGCCGGGATGTTGCGCAAGGATATGGATTACTACGCGCAGGCATTCGAACACGAGGAAATGCGGACCGCACTCAGGAGAAGCTGAGCCTGACAATTGCGGCCGGATTCTCGAGCATGGCGGACGTGGAGATCGCCGAGTCGCGATCAATCGGGAAGTCTGTCGCAAGCAGGCAGGACTACATTGTCGAGTATCGGGCCGACGTCAGCTATGTACCGAGGTCCACGATCTCGTCGGCCAGATAGCCGGATGGTATGAGACGGTCGGCAAAGCGGTATGCGCATCGCTGCGCCAGACTGGATCCATCTCGGCGCGATGGCCGACGTGGCGGAGGGATCGAATGTCTACGTTCATGCTGGTCCACGGCTCATGGCATGGCGGCTGGTGCTGGAAACGGGTACGCCACAGGCTGCGCGAGCTCGGCCACCACGTCTACACGCCGACTCTCACCGGCCTGGCGGACCGCTCTCACCTGCTCACGCGCAGCGTGAATCTGTCCACGCACATCGACGATGTGGCGAACCTCATTCGCTGGGAGGAGCTTTCGGATGTGGTCCTGTGCGGACATTCCTACTCCGGCATGGTGATCACGGGCGTCGCCGACCGCATGCCGGATCGTATCCGCGCGCTCGTGTATCTCGATGCGGCCGTGCCGGAGAACGGCGAGAGCGCCCTGGATCTTCTGCCCGAGGCGCTACACCCCTCGATGATCGAGCCGACGATGGGCCTGGGGGAGGGTTGGAAGACCCCGCCCATGGCAGCGGCGGTATTCCGGGTGAACGCCAAGGATGAGGATTGGGTGGACCGGCAATGCACATGGCAACCCTTCGCCTGCTTCAAAGAGCGTCTGCAGTTGAGCGAGGGTATTCGTTCCGTCACGAACGTTACCTTCATTCTCTGCGCCGGATGGGACGGCGCGCTGCACTGGGCGCACGAGCGCGCGCGGGCCAAGGGGTGGCGGACGATCACCCTGTCGTGCGGCCACGAGGCGATGCTCGACTGCCCGGAGGACCTCACTCGGGAACTGGTGGTCGCCGGCGCGGCTCGCTTTACCTGACACCACGGCGACCTTGCTCGTTCGGTCGACTACGACGATGTCAAGTTCGGGTACGGGCGGCGGCGCGGGCGACGGCGGCGTCGCGATCGGCGCGCGCGGCATCGAGGCGCTTGCTCGCCGCCGCCAGGACCTCGGGCCTCGCGAGCTCGGGACGTCCGGAATCAAATGGGGGCATGGGGGCATACTCGATCGCCAGTTGCACGGCCTCGGCGAAGTCCCGCCCGGCGATCTCGGCCATGACGGTGAGCGCCATATCGATGCCGGCCGTGACGCCTCCTCCGGTGATGATGTTGCCGTCGCGGACGACGCGTGCCGGGTCAGGTATCACCCCGAAGGCGGATAGGGAATCACGCCAGGCCCAGTGGCAGGCTGCGCGCTTGCCGGTGAGGAGGCCGGCCGCCGCGAGCAACAGCGAGCCGGTGCACACGGAGGTGATGTATCTTGCCGACGCCGCCAGTCGCCGCAGCTGTGCGAGATATCGCTCGTCCTCGATGGCGGCGATGGTGCCGTAGCCTCCGGGGACGCAAAGCAGCGCGCAATCGGTGATCTCGTCGAGGCGTAGAAGGTTCGCGAACTGAATCCCGCCGCTACCCTCGAGGAGGCCGCCGACGACCGAGGCGGTCAGGCACCGGGCCCCGGGCAGGCGCGAGAAGACCTCCAGGGGTCCCGTGAAGTCGAGCTGGGTGATGTTCGGATAGAGCGCAAACACCACGGGAAAATCAGAGGACATCGTTGCGCTTGCTCCCTTGGCCCATCGGCGTTTCTCGGGCGAGATCAACCGGGGATGAAAGCGCCACCTCCGGATCAGGTCCAGCCGAGCGACCTCCAGAGCTCGCGCTCCTCACGGTACGGATCCCGTGTCACGCGACACTGGCTGTCGAGCAGCATCACCTCGCGCGTGTCGGTGCGGTAGCGCGGCCAGGCGGGCTGACCCGCCGCGCTCGGCACGCCGTCACGGGCGAAGCTGGTGAAATACCCGCTCATGGCCTTGGAGACCGCCGCCAGGCCGGGACCGTTGCCCTGCAGATCGTACATCTTGTAGTTGTAGAAGGCGACCGCGATGTCACTCGCATGACAGGCGCCGAGCGTCCAGTGCGTGCCTTTGATCGGCACGTTCGACTGGTAGTCGTCGCGGTAACGGTAGACCGCCCCGGGCTGGCGCGATTTGCGGTCCGCCTGGAGCGCGGTATTGTTGACCATGAAGGTCGCGGTCCGGATTGCGATGGCGACTGCAATCGGCGATGCGCCCGGCATCGCCCGCCGGTAGAAGGCCAGAATGCGGTCGGTGTCCGTGCCGAGATGCTGGCGCAGCACCGCATCCACCTGGGCGGCGTCCTGATGGAAGAACTGCGGATCGAAGCGGTAAAAGAACATCGCCTCGTTCTCCATGTTGCCGATCAGGAGCGGCATCGCGGCGGAGAGCGGCGGCGCATCGGGCTCGAATGGATCTCGCGGCAGATAGCTGCCGTCCACCACCGGGCTCCAGCTTCCCGGCAGCGAGGTCTGCAGCGCGGCGATGCCGGCCGGCAGATGCGGGTGGCTCGCGCGCCATTCGGCGGTGGGCATGGAGAGCGGCCCTTGGTGCCGATCCCCGGCGAGCTGGATGGCGATGAGCTTCTCGGCCGGCACCTCCGCGAGCTTGTGCAGCTCACGGGGCGTCAGACCGAGCCCGGCGAGCAGCCGCCGCGCGGTCTCGTTGGCGACGTCTCTCGGCAACCCGCGCAGCATGGCGCCGCTCTGCACGCCCGCCTTGTGGAAGAGGCCGTGGGCCGCGGGCATCGCCGTCAGCGCGGTGGTCTTGCTGCCGCCGCCGGACTCGCCGAACACCATCACGTTCCCGGGATCGCCGCCGAAGGTGGCGATGTTCTCCCGCACCCACTTCAGCGCATCGACGATGTCGAGCATGCCCTGAATGCCGGAAGTCTCATACTCGCTGCCGCCGAGCTCGGCGAGGTAGAGATAGCCGAAGAGCCCCAGACGGTGGTTGCTCGCCACCACCACCACGTCGTAGCGGGCGGCCAGGTGTGCGCCGTCCTGGATGTTCTGGCCGCCGGATCCGGTGGTGAACCCGCCGCCATGACAGTAGAACATCACCGGACGCTTGCGGCCGTCGTTCACCGCCGGCGTCCAGACATTGAGCACCAGGCAGTTCTCGCTGTAAGCCGGCTCATGCTCGCCGTAGGTGGTGCCCGGTCCCTGCATGGCCGGAGGACCCAGGCGGGTCGCATCGCGAACGCCCGCCCACGGAATGACCTTGGGTGCCGCCTTGAAGCGGTTGCGGCCCGACACCGGGCCAGCGTAGGGAATGCCCTTGAAGGCGAGCGCGCCGCGGCTGTGGCCGCCGCGGATGCGTCCGCTCGCGATCTCGACCTCGAGGAAGGGGCCGACGGTCTGGGTCGGCCAGGCGGGCTCCGCGGCACGCGCCGGCAGCCACAAGTAGGGCGCAGCCATTGCAGCCGCACCGGCCTTCAGGAATCCACGTCGACCGAAGGAATGGTCCATGATGTCCTTTGCGCAGAGTTGGGACTGCCGGCTGGTTCCCTGCTACCACACCCGCACTGTGGTAGCGGTACCATGCGCATTTTTCGATGGATCACCGCTGAAGTCAAGACGCGATGGCCGTGGTTGACGGCCCACGTGGCCTGGCCGCTCGCCTGCCGATCAAAAATGTCCATTGACGTCTCAACCAGGAGCCGCGCCTAATGGATGCAGAAATCAGCCGCGGTCGGCACGGCAGCAGACGGTGCCGGCTAGCGCCGCTCTTTGGGGGTTACGAGAACGATGAGCTCCGTGCGTACGGCAGCGCGCGAGCCGTAGACGATGAGACGCCACTTACGCGTGCCGATATGGCTGATGGGCATGACGATGGCGCCTTTCGGCATGCTAGCCGGCCTCGACGTCATTACCTTGCCGCAGCTGCTGGCCGCGCGGCATGTTCCCGAAAACGAGATCGCGATGCTCAGCACGCTCGCTTTCTCGCCTTCCTTCTGGTGCTTCCTGCTGTGCCCGATCCTCGACGTCCGCTTTACCCGACGGTTCTATTCCCTTGCATCGACGATCGTGGCGGCGGTCTTTACGCCGGTCGTCCTGCTGAGTCTGGGTAACACGGCGCTCCTCGCCAGCGCATTGGTGATCGCGAATCTGGCGAGCGCGATGCTGCAGAGCGCACTGGGCGGGTGGTTCTCCACCGTCATTGGGAGCGAGGACGAGGGGCGCCTGAGTGCGTGGCTGACGGTGGGTAACCTCGGCGCCTTTGGCCTGATCGCGCCGGTCGCACTCGAAATGATCCACGCGCTGTCACTGCCCGTCGCGGCGGTCCTGCTGGGCGCGCTGCAGCTGCTGCCGCTGGCGATCTATCCGTTCATTGCCGCCAAACCGCCCGACGCGCGGCTGGCCAGCGAAAGCTTCGCGCAGTTCTTCCGTGAAGTGGCCCGGCTGTTCGAGCGCCGCGAAGTGCTCATCGCGCTGGCAATGTTCCTGCTGCCGTCGGCGTCCTTCACCCTGTCCAACGTGCTGGGAGGAGTCGGCGACGCCTTCCACGCCTCGATGCGGTTGGTGAGTGTTGCCGGTGGTGCGGGTGCGGCCGTGAACATCGCGGCCTGTCTCGTCCTGCCGTTGCTGGCGACACGTGTACCGCTGCGGCCGTTGTACCTTGCCATAGGCGTGGTGGGCGGTCTCTTCACGCTGAGCCTGCTGCCGCTGCCGCATACGCCGACGGTGTTCGTGGTGGCGTTCCTCGGTGAGAGCTGGTTCCAGTCGCTGGCAATCACCTGCAGCATAGCCATCACGTTCGAGGCCATCGGGCGCGACAATCCGCTGGCGGCGACGATCTTCAGCGTGCTGAGCTCAGCAGCCATTTTCCCTATCGACTACATGATCGCCGTGGACGGGGACGCTTACGTATGGCACGGCGTCGCGGGCAGCTTCATCGCCGATGCGGGCCTCGGGATTGCCTCGTGCCTGCTGCTGGCGCTGATATTGCGGTTGGTGCGGCCGAAGCCGGGAACCGCGGCGTTGCCGGAGTCGGCGTAATGAGGGGGCAATAAGAACGATGAGGATCATGCGGACGGTCACGCGCTCTGCCGTAACGGAGCGCGCCCTTGCAGTGGACATGAGCACAGGTAACGCCCGGGTACCGGGAATCCTGACACTCCTGATTCTCGGCACCGCCGTCCTGCTGCCTCAGGTCAGCATGGCCGGTACTCCACCGGCGGCCATCGGCGCCTGCGGTCCGGTGCCGAGTGCCCATGGCGCGGTCATTCCTCCGCAGGACGTGGATATGTGGGATGCGCCCGTCGACGCTTCGGGCGACCACGAGCTCATTCTCGCGGTCCACCGCGACGGCGACCGCTTTTGCTACCGTTACCGCTGGGACGGCGTCGTGCATACCGTCGCGCCGGTGATTCACGTGCGGCGCGGCGAGCGCTTCGCGGTCCGGGTCGTGAACGACATCTCGAGCCAGAGCCCGGGAGAGGGCGTCCCCTCGACCAGGATCCCCGCCTGCAAGCCGATGACGATGCCCGCGGCGCCGTTACAGCACTGGGTGGGCTATCTCAACCACACCATCGATGACCGCTATTTCCACATGCCGGCCATCGACACGAATCTGCATTTCCACGGCTTCGAGGGCCCGGCGTCCGAGGAGAATGTCTTCCTCTCGACCTTGAGCACGCCAATGCGCGCGTGCGAGTATCGACTCACGATCCCGCGTACGCAGCCACCGGGCACATACATTTATCATCCGCATGCGCACGGCGCATCGGACGAGGAGCTCGCTGACGGGCTCGTTGGCGTGTGGGTGGTTGATCCTGACACCCCCCGGATTCCGCGCGCAGACCAGCACGTGCTGTTGCTGAGTTACCGCGTATCGCAACCCGACGACAGACCCTATCCCGCCAACTTTCGCGCCGAGCTCAAAGGCTATGCTGCCACAGCGAAGGCGCGTGAGGCGGCGTTGCGGCCGGCGTCACCCGTGCCCTACGATCCATTCAATCCGCCGCCATGGCCGGAAGCGTGGCCGATGCGCGGCGGCGGCTTGACGATGGACTCCTCGGGCTGCGGCGGACCGTTCGCGGAATCGCTGATGAGCGTCGACGGTACGGACACGCCGGCGGCGCTGCGCATTCCGGCCGGCCGCACGCAATTGCTGCGGATCATCAACGCCACATCGGACACCTCCAAGCTCCTGCGCCTGCGCGATGCGCAGGGTCGCGAGCTGCCGTTGCGGGTGGTCGAGCGCGACGGAGTGCCGGTCTCCGGCGACATGCAGCACCCGCTCGCGCATTACGAGGCAATGACGGAATTGATGCTGTCACCGATGTCGCGCGCGGCTGTCCTCTTGCGCGCGCCGGCCGGCGCCGCCTTTGTGCTGTCGAGCGAGCCCTACTGCAACGGGGGCCTCCGCGAGCTGCAGCATGATCTGCTGCGGATCACCGCCGTCGGGAATCCCCGAGGCGCGCCCGAGAGGCTGCGTTCCACGCCGGTCGTCGCCGGCGATACGCCGGCGGCAGGCCTCATCGCCTATGTCCGCGCTCACCCGTCGCGTGTTCATCGGCGCGCGATCACCTTTACCGAGTACATCTTTCCCAAGCGGGGGAAGATCCCGGCGCACCAAGGCTTCTACATCACCGACACGACCCGGCCGGACTTCCGCGAGCACCCGTTCTGGCCGGCTTATCGCGCTGGCGCGACGGTGCCGTCAAATCCGGACATCGTGGTCAGGCGGGGAACAATCGAGGTGTGGTATCTGATCAATACCACGCTCGAGACCCACGCCTTCCACATCCACCAGATGGCCTTCGTCGAGGAGCGCACCTACGCCGGGATACCGGCTACCGTGGACACCGTCTTTCTTCCCATTGGCAAGCTGCTGCCGAATCCGCGCGACCCCAACTTTCCGCTCATCGAGCCGAGCATCACCAAGGTGATCCTCGACTTCCGGCACGTGCCGCGCGGCACGTTCGTCTTCCATTGCCACATGCTCTACCATGAAGACCACGGCATGATGGGAGTCATTCGCGTCATTTGATTTGCTCGCGACCGGCTCGGCCCCGACCAGACCCCCGAAGTCTTGTCGGCCGGTTCCATATCGGAGAGCATGCCGCGAATGCATCGAGCAGCCCTCCGTGCGGCGAAAGTGACCAGTGAGCCCTGATCGGCACCACCGTGGCCGGTGGCTGCTCATGAGCATCCTCTGTCTGGGGGCGCTCATGATTGTGCTCGATGTGACCATAGTGAACGTGGCGCTGCCGTCCATCAGGGCGGACCTGCACTTCGATGACGCCTCGCTCGCCTGGGTCGTCAACGCGTACATGCTCATCTTCGGCGGCTTTCTGCTCCTTGGCGGGCGGCTCGGGGATCTCTACGGGCACCGCCGCGTGTTCCTGCTGGGACTCGCATTGTTCACGCTGGCCTCGCTCGCCTGCGGCCTGGCCGGCTCGCGCGCCTTCCTGGTGTGGGCTCGCGGCATTCAGGGCCTCGGCGGCGCGGTGGTCGACTCGGTGTCGCTCTCGCTCATCATGAACCTGTTCACCGAGACGGCCGATCGCACCAAGGCGATGGGGGTGTATGGCTTCGTCTGCTCCGGCGGCGGGTGCATCGGCGCGCTGCTCGGCGGCGCGCTCACCGGCGGCTTCAACTGGCATTGGATCTTTCTGGTGAACGTGCCGATCGGGATCGTGGTGTTTGCGTTGTGCTGGTGGCAGCTGCCGACGCACGCCGGCGAGGCCGATCGCCCGCGACATCTCGATGTGGGCGGAGCGGTGAGCGTGACACTCGCGCTGTTGCTGGCGGTCTATGCGACGATCAACGGCAATGGGGCGGGGTGGACCTCGCGGAGCACGCTCGGGCTGTTGGCCGCTGCGGTGGCCGTTTTCGGGCTTTTTCTCGCCATCGAGTCCCGGGCGCGCAAGCCGCTCGTGCCGCTCGCGATGTTTCGCCGGCGCGATCTCTCGATCGCCAGCATCTGCGCGATGCTCTGGTCGGCGGCGATGTTCGCCTGGTTTTTTCTCGCGGCGCTGTACATGCAGCTCGTGCTGGGATTCACTCCCATGCAGGTCGGCATCGCGTTCATACCCGCCAACCTCATCATGGCGGTGTTCTCGCTTGGCTTGTCGGCGCGCCTGGTGATGCGCTTCGGCGTGCGCCGGCCTCTCGGCGCCGGCCTGCTGCTCGCCTCCATGGGTCTGGCGCTGTTTGCGCGCACGCCGCTGCACGGGACTCTGGTCGGTTCCATCCTGCCCGGAATGGCGTTGCTCGGGGTCGGCGCCGGCATCGGTTTCAACCCGATGCTGATGGCGGCAATGAGCGAGGTGCCGCACGCGGAGTCGGGCCTCGCCTCGGGCATAGTCAACACGGCCTTCCTGCTGGGCGGCGCGCTGGGGCTTGCAGTGCTCGCGAGCCTGGCGGCGCTGCACGGCGCCGCGCTCACCGCCGCCGGCGCGGGTCATCTGGAGGCGCTCGCGGGCGGCTATCGCATGGCGTTTGCCGTGAGCGCCTGCATCACCGCCGCTGCGGCGCTGCTCGGCGGACTGGGGTTGCGCCGCGTCGCCTCGCCTTCTCGAACGCTCATCTGACCCGGTCCATGGCGAAGAGGACCGAGACCAGTGGCACGTGCCCGTGTCCGCTCAGCGCGAGGCCGATGTCACCCTGATACACGCCGTAGGCGCAGAGCATGCGCCCCGGCGTGAAGGGATGGATCATCGTGGCCTTGCCGCCTCCCTGCTGAGCCTCTTCCTGCTTCTCCGTGTATTGCGCCGACTCCACCGCCTGCAGCTCGCTGCCGTCCTTCAACCTCAGCGACCAGACGGAGCCGCCGGCGGCCAACGGCTGACCGCGCCGGATCACGCCGGTGACGAGCACCTCGGAGTCCTTCGGCAGACTCGTCGGCACCTGCGATGAGATATAGACCATCTTCTGGTCGAAGGGGCCGGCTCTCAGGTCAGGAGGACGATCCCATCGCATCGCGACCGCGAGATCGCGGCACGACTTTGCCTGCTCGAGATGGTTGAAGACCTTCCGACCGTCGGGGCCCGGCGCCTGCGACATGTAGCGAATGGACTTGAGCTCTCGCGGGCTCGGAAGCTCCTTGGATGTCGAATGACCGCCCAGGCCGAGCTTGCCGCATGCCGACGGCGCCACGGCCAGCAGCAGGGCGATAGCGGCGAAGCGGAGGAGGAGAGGAAGCCGAGGCATGCAGTACTTCAACGATCGAGATCGCCGGATTGATCCCTGCCAAGCTTCAGGACGGCTCAAGGATCGCTCGACCGGAACCCGATTTTCGCGTGGGTGCCATCGCAGAACGGCTTATTACCGCTGGCTCCGCAACGACACAGCCACGCTTCAGTCATCCGCGCCACCACCCGGCCGGTCCCCGAGATGATCTCGAGATTGCC
>JASHVV010000297.1 GCA_030044385.1 Gammaproteobacteria bacterium | reverse complement strand
CCTGGGAGGCGTACGACCGCCTGGGCTCGCCGGAAGGGGAGTTGGCGATCGCCAATGCGGTGGTCTACCTGGCCTGCGCGCCGAAGAGCAATGCGGTTTATGTCGCGATGGGCGAGGCTATGGCCGATGTCGAGCAGTACGGCACGCTCGATGTGCCGCTGCGGCTGCGCAATGCGCCGACGCGCCTGATGAAGGGCCTGGGGTACGGTGAAGGCTACCGCTATGCGCACGACGAGCCGGACGCGTACGCGGCCGGCGAGCGCTATCTGCCTGACGAGATACCGGATAAGCGATACTACCGACCGGTGCCGCGCGGGCTCGAGATCAAGATCGGCGAGGCGCTGCAACGACTGAGGAAGAAGAGCTGATGATCGATCCGAAGCTGCTGCGCTCCGACCCCGAGACCGTCGCCCGCAATCTGGCGCGGCGGGGCTATGCGCTGGATGTGCGCACCTTGCGCGCGCTCGAGGATCGGCGCAAGGCCGCACAGGTGGAATCCGACCGCCTGCGCGCGGAGCGCAATGCCAACGCCAAGGCGGTCGGCATGGCCAAAGGCCGGGGCGGGGACGTGGCGCCGCTGCTCGCGCGCGGCGAGGCGCTGACCGGTGAGCTGGCCGCCGCGGAGCGGGAGCTGACGGCCGTGCAGGATGAGCTCGAGGCCTGGCAGATGGGACTGCCCAACCTGCTGCACGATACCGTTCCGGACGGGCGCGGCGAGGCCGACAACCGCGAGGTCCGCCGCTGGGGCGAGCCGCGACGGTTCGAGTTCGAGCCCAAGGACCACGTGCAGCTCGGCGAGCAGCTCGGAGGCCTGGATTTCGAGGCGGCCGCGCGCATCTCCGGAGCGCGCTTCGCGGTCATCCGCGGCCGCGTAGCGCGCCTGCATCGGGCGCTCGCGCAATTCATGCTGGACCTGCACACGGGGGAGCACGGCTACACGGAGGTGTACGTGCCGTACCTGGTGCAGCGGCAGGCGCTGCTCGGCACCGGCCAGTTGCCGAAGTTCGAGGATGACCTCTTCAAGGTGAGCGGCAAGAGCGAGACCGCGGCCCAACAGGCGTTCTATCTGATCCCGACCGCGGAAGTGCCGGTCACCAACCTCGTGCGGGAGCAGATCGTGCCGGCCGAGGCCTTGCCGCTCCGGTATGTCTGCCACAGTCCCTGTTTTCGCTCCGAGGCCGGTGCGGCGGGCAAGGATACGCGCGGCATGATCCGCAGCCATCAGTTCGACAAGGTGGAGCTGGTGCAGATCGTGCGGCCCGCGGACTCCTACGCCGCGCTCGAGGAGTTGACCGGACATGCCGAGCAGGTGTTGCGGCGCCTGGAGCTGCCGTACCGGACGGTCGCGCTCTGCAGCGCCGACATCGGCTTTGGCAGCGCCAAGACCTACGACCTCGAAGTGTGGCTGCCCTCGCAGCAGCGCTACCGCGAGATCTCCTCGTGCAGCAACTTCGAGGCGTTCCAGGCGCGGCGGATGCAGGCGCGGTGGCGCAACCCGGACGGCGGCAAGCCGGAGCCGGTGCACACCCTGAACGGCTCCGGGCTCGCCGTGGGGCGTACGCTCGTGGCGGTGTTGGAGAACTACCAGAGCGCCGACGGCTCGGTGACGGTGCCCGACGCCTTGCGTCCCTACATGGGCGGACTCGAGACGCTCACGGCGTAAAGAGCGCCCGCATCATGGCCAGCGCGGAGCTCAGCCGCTCGCTCGAGCCGAGGCATCTGGCGATGATCTCGATCGGCGGGATCATCGGCGCGGGACTCTTCGTGGGCAGCAGCGCCTCGATCGCCGCGGCGGGACCGGCGATCGTGGTGAGCTATCTCATCACCGGGACCCTGGTGCTGCTCGTGATGCGCATGCTGGGCGAGATGGCGATGAGCCTGCCGACGGTGCGCTCGTTCACCGAGTTCGCCCGCGCCGGGCTCGGCTCCTGGGCCGGCTTCGTCGCCGGGTGGCTCTACTGGTATTTCTGGATGATCGTGGTGCCGGTGGAGGCGATCGCGGGGGCTAACATCCTGCACGCCTGGATCCCGCTGCCGGCGGGGCTGCTCGGCTGTCTCCTCATGGCGACCATGACCGCCGTCAACCTCATGTCGGCCCGCTCCTACGGGGAGTTCGAGTTCTGGTTCTCCTCGATCAAGGTGGCCGCCATCATCGCGTTCATCGCGATCGCGGCGGCGTACGCCTGCGGCTGGACGTCGCCGCACGGCGCGACGTTCGCCAATCTCACTCGCCACGGCGGGTTCATGCCCGATGGGGTGCTCTCGGTGCTCGCCGGCGCCGTGACGGTTTATTTCTCGCTCACCGGCGCGGAGATCATCACGGTCGCCGCGGCGGAGTCCGCCGAGCCCGCGCGCGCCGTCGCGCAGCTCACCAGCTCCATCATCGTGCGGATTCTGACGTTCTACGTCGGGTCCATCTTCTTCATCGTCGCGGTCGTTCCCTGGAACACCCTCCGCATCGGCGACTCACCGTTCACCGCCGCGCTGTTGCACATGCATTTCGCGTGGGCGGGCGCGGCGATGGACGTCATCATCCTGACGGCGGTGCTGTCCTGTCTGAACTCCGCCTTCTACGTCTGCTCGCGCGTGCTCTTCGTGCTCGCCGAGCACGGCGATGCGCCGCAGGCGCTGATCCATCTCAACCGGCGGCGGGTACCGGTCAAGTCGGTGCTCCTCTGTGCGCTGGCCGGCGTCGCGGGCATCCTGGCCGCCGTCGCTGCGCCGCAGCGGGTGTTCGCCTTCCTGGTGGACGGCGCCGGCGCGCTCATGGTGTTCATCTACATGATCGTCGCCATCGCGCACGTCAGGCTGCGGCTGAGGCGCGAGCGCGCTGGCGCTCCTCCGCCCGCGCTGACCATGTGGCTCTTCCCGTGGGCGAGCTACGCCGCCATCGCGGGGATGGCGGCCGTCCTCATTGCCATGGCGTTCACGCCGTCGCTTGCCACGGAGCTGCAGGTCAGCCTCATCGCACTGGCCGTGGCGATCCTCGCCTACCTCGGCCTGCGTGCGCGCCGCCGGTCCCTGGCGGCCGCGGGCGCTTCGGCGGACTGACGCACCCACGGCAAGTTGGCTGCGTGTCGTCGTTAACGGGCGCCGTTCGTCACCAGGGCGGCGAGCAGCTCGTTGACCGGCAGGTCATCGAGGCGCTCGGGCGCGGCGAAGAGCGCCTTGACGCGCTGCGCCTGGCGTGTTGGGAAGCCGCGGTCGACGGCGGCCCGGAATCTCATCATGAGCCGTGCGATCTCCTCTGGCTCGCGCAGGCCGGCGAGCCGCCCGATGTGCGCGGTGCCGAAGCGGCACTCGGGAGCGGCGGCACCGGCGCCGAGAAGCCTGTCGGCGAGGCTCGCGAGCTCACGATCGGCCGGCGCCGGAGAGCTCGGGCGGCCGGACGCCATGACCTGACACGCATGGCGGACCGCGTGGCCGATCGCATCGGCCCAGGCCCGGTCTTCCCGGCCGATGGCGTAGCGCGCGTCAGGATGAGCGAAGGTGCCACCGTCCAGACACGCGTAGCTGACCGCTCTGACGATCTGACCCTGAGTGCCACCGAGCTGCGCGGTGACGATGGCGGTGGTCGCCACGCGCGCGAAGCGTAGAGGCACCGCCCCTGCCGCTTGCTGATTCTCGCCGGCGGCAGCGAGCACCCCCTGGATCTCCAGCGCCTTGAGCAGCGCGACCAGTACGTCGCGCACCTTTGGCGGCGGTCTGCCTTCCATCACGGCCTTGCGCGCCTGATAGTCGGCGGCAGCGAGGATGGCGCCGAGCGAGTCGGCGGCGCGCGCGCCGCTGCAGGTGAGCCCCGCGTCACCGTCCGCGGGGTGGCAGAGCATCAGGGTGATGCAGAAGGCCGCCTGCGAGGGCTCGAGCTCCAGGGAAGTGCCGGGGACCCGCGAGCCACCCGGCATCACGGCGCCCGGCACGATCGGACCGACGAGGGCGGCGCACTCCGGGTCGCGCAGCGCCTCGAGACCGCGCGCCAGGCCGTCGATCAGGCCGTGGCGCGCCGCCTCGATGGCGGATTCCGCGCTGACCGCGAAGCCGGCGGCGTAATCGGCCATGGCGCCCAGCGCGCTCAACTTCGCCGTTCCGCGACCAGCCGGATGCGGGTGATCTCCGACGGCACGCCCAATCGCTTGGGCGGGCCCCAGTAGCCGCTGCCGCGGCTCGTATAGACCCAGAGGCTTCCCAACCGGTGCAGACCCGCGGTGAACGGCTGCTGCAGCCGCACGAACAGATTCCAGGGCCAGAACTGGCCGCCGTGCGTGTGTCCCGACAACTGCAGGTCGAAGCCGGCGTCTGCCGCCGCAGGGGCGGTCCGGGGCTGATGCGCGAGCAGCACCCGGGGCCGCAGCGCCGGCGGCGCGCCCGCCAGGGCCGCTTGCGGGTCGCTGCGCTGCGCCGGATCGAATTGCTGCGCGCTGTAGTCGGTCACTCCGGCCAGGAGGAGCGGCGCGCCGTCATGAGTCAACACCCGGTGCTCGTTCACGAGGACGTTGAGGCCCAGACGCCGCAGCTCCGCGATCCACGCCGCCGCGCCGGAATAGTATTCGTGGTTGCCGGTGACGAAGTAGGTGCCGTGGCGCGCGCGCAGGCCGGCGAGCGGCTCCACGTGCACGCGGAGCTGCTCGACCGGGCCGTCCACCAGGTCGCCGGTGATCGCAACGAGGTCGGCGCCGAGGGTGTTGACGATCTCGACGATGCCGCTCAGGAAGTCGCGTTTGATGGCGTGGCCGACGTGGACATCGCTGATTTGCGCGATGGTGAAGCCTTGGAGCGCGGGCGGCAGGTCGGACAGCGGCACCTCGACGTCGACCACCCGCGGGCGCCGGCGCGCACCGATGAATCCCACGACCGTGGCGAGCAACGCGAGGGTCGGCACGGCAATGGCCGATGCCGTCTCGATCGTTGCGTGCTCGCCGTGGGCGGCGAGGAGCAGGGCGGGCCCGAGGAAGATATCGCGCACCACGGTGAGCACGGCGAGGGAGGAGAAGAATCCGCCGTCCAGCGACCCCAGCCAGGCGAGGTTCGCCGCGAAGCTGCTGTTCTGCACCCGCCGCGCGCGAGCCCCGGCGACGATCACGGCAAAGGAGGCGCAGAGCGCGAGTGCGCCGAGCACGCGGCCGACCCAGGTGATCGGCAGTGCCGGCAGCAGCCGGACTCCCACATAGAGGTGCAGCAGCGCGATCAGCGTGATGATGTTGCGGATGAAGCGCGACGGCCGGGCACGCCTCCTGGATGCGCTGGATGGGGTCGAGGGCGCGGATGGCGCGCCGGCGCTCTCGGTCGACATGGGTCTCCGTGACAGCCTGAAACGGGTGGATATTGCCTGGACGACGGCGGGCATGCGAGCCCGGGTGCGGCCGAGGTCACGGCAAGGGCGACGGCCCGCCGAGGCCGATTTTGATAGCATCTGCGCCCGCCGGGTTCCCCGCGGAGAGGTGGCAGAGCGGTTGATTGCACCGGTCTTGAAAACCGGCAGCCCCGCAAGGGGCTCGGGAGTTCGAATCTCCCCCTCTCCGCCAATAATTCAATAGGTTACATATCTTTTCTAGATTATAGTGAAGATCTGCGCGCGATCCGGCGGGCGCGCGGGTGGACGTGCTGCCGATCACAAAATCGAGCCGGCGATATCCGCTTTTGGGCCTGGGAGCCGAAAACCGTGGATGGCCGGAAGTGATTTCCATCATCGCAGGCAGGCCGGCCCATAGAAGTGATCTGGCTCCTGTCATTGTTGCTCATCGCAGCCTGCGGATTCGCGGCCCGGCCTGTTTTGCGCCGGGCCTTCGCCTTTGGCATGGCACGGACGAGAGGATCCGGCGGGGCCGAGAGCGAGGTCCCGTTCGATCTGCGTCATACGCCCGAGCCGCCGGTGCTGCAGGCAGCCGCGGTGCAACTCCTCGATTGCGCCGAGGCATTCAGAGAGCTCAGGGAGCTGGAGCTGGGATTGGATGTCCACGCCCGGGACAACTCGCGGGACGATGAGCAGGCGGATCCCGCGCGCGCGCGAATCGTGGCGGCCGCTCTCGAGGCCATCGGCGATCCGGCGACGCAGAAGCATTATTTTCCACGGCGGCCGAATCTCCTGCCGGAGCTGATCCGCGCCATCAATGACGAGAACGCGTCGGTGCGGCAGCTGGTGGCCATCGTCGCCCGTGACCCGTCCCTGGTCGGAAACCTGCTCAAGGTCGCGAACAGCTCCTATTACCGTGTGACGCCGCAGCCGATCGAGAGCATCGAGAGGGCCATCGTGGTGCTCGGGAACGAGGGGCTTCGCTCGGCGATGGCGGCGGCGTTGATGCAGCCGATCTTCCAGGCCCCCGGCGCCGGCGGAACGTCGCGCTTTCCGGAGCTCGTCTGGGATCATGCGGTGCGCTCGGCGCACGCGGCCATTCCTCATGCCTCCCTGGTGGAGCGTGCGAATCCGTTTGCGGCGGAGTTGCTGTGCCTGGTCAGTGGACTCGCCGAGATCGTCCTCTTTCGCGCCGTGCTGGAGCACTCCGCGGATCCTCTGGTCATCGCCTCCATACTCGATTCGCACGCGGCGCGTTTCGCGTGGCACATCGGCGCCGACTGGCGCCTTTCGGATGAGATGCTGGCGGCTCTCGAGGAGCAGATGGCCGCGGCCGATCCGGCCACACCGCTCGGTCGCTCCCTGCGCTTCGGCCGCTTCGCGGGCGCGCTGGCGGTGCTGCATACCAACTCCATCGTCAACGCCGCGAGCGTCAAAGCCTCGCTGCCGCCGTCCGGCCTGTCGCCGACGCATCTCGAATCCATGCTGAAGCGGCTGCTGCGCCCGCACGAGGATCCGAGGACGGCGGCCAAAACGGCGTCTCGCTGAGAGAGGTGATCAGGCGCGCGAGACTCGGGCGCGTGCCAGGCATCGGATGGCGCGAGGCGCGGTAGGTGTCCGCTTTCAGCCCAGCCTGGGGGTGGGGCATGGCGGCGGCCTGGAAGCGCGCACCCAGGTCTCGCTTCTGCCGAAGATCGGCAGACCGAGGTAGCCGCGGAGCTGGAGGAGGTTGCCTTCCGCAGTCATCTGGCCGCTGTAGGTGCGCCCGCTCTTGGGGTCATAGAGACGCCCGCCGCGCGCGTGCTGCGGATCGACCTCCACGAATCCTTCGCCGATGCGCAGCCCGCAGAGCGGTTGGTTGCGCAGCTCGGGGTCTGGATTGAGCGTGTCGGTAAGGGGATGCTTGCCGGGGGAGAGCGCGGCAATTTCAGCGCACAGGTTCTGACCGCAGGGAGCGATGAGGACGACCGCGCCCGATGGCGTCCGCCAGTAGCCGAGGACGGAGGGTGTCTGTCCAGACGCGCTGGCCACAGTCATCGTGAGCGCTGCCCATAGAGCAACGATCGGAAGTCGCCGGGGACTGAATGGAAGCAGTGGCATCGGCCTAGCCGGGGCCTCGGAGCCTGGCGGTGCTCAGTTTACATCGACCGTCCGGTCACCCTCGTAATGCATGATGTGGTAGTAGCCCTCCCAGCCGCCGTAGATGACGGGTGGGGGCAGGGTAGTCATGGGGTCGCGCAGGTAACGGATGAAGGTTTGCATCAGGGAGCGGGTTCGGCCGATGCCGACGATCCATTCACCGCGGTACCAGTTGCGCCATTTGCCGTACTCGGCCGCCGATTCCAGGCGTTGAATCTC
>JASHVV010000296.1 GCA_030044385.1 Gammaproteobacteria bacterium | reverse complement strand
CTCGCACCGTGGGCGGCGGCGATCTGGCGCACGAGGGTGAGGCCGATGCCGCTGCCCTGGTGCTTGGTGGTGAAAAACGGGACGAAGATCTTCTCCCGCTGATCGGGTGGGATGCCCGGGCCGTTGTCGCAGACCGAAATCGCGATCCGGCCGTCCGCCTCGCGGTGGGCCGAGAGGGCGATGTGGCCCGCGGGGGTATCGCGCAAGGCCTCGAGCGCGTTGCGCACCAGGTTGATGAGCGCCTGATCCAGAAGCTCGGCATCCATCGCGAGCTCCAGCGTCTCGGGCTCGACGTGCGTCGTCATCTGGATCTCGCGACCGGCAAGATCGGCGGCGAGGAGCCGCTGGATGCGCGCAAACAGGCGCTGCACCGGCGCCACCTCGATGCGCGCCGCGAGCGGCTTGGTCAGCCGGCGATGGCTGCGCACGAAGTGCAGGAGACCCTCGCTCCGTCGGGCAACGGCTTCCAACGCCTCGCGTGCATCGGTGAGCATGCCGGCGCGCGGGTCGTCCGCCGGAAGTTGCTCCTGCGCGTCGCGCACGAGGCCGTAGGCGGTGGCGGCGAGAGAGGAGACCGGCGTGAGGGAATTCATGACCTCGTGGGCCATGACGCGGATGACCGTCTGCCAGGCCTCGAGTTCCTGCGCGCTCATCTCATTCTCGATGTTCTGCAGGGACACGAGCCGCGAGCGCGTTCCGCGTGCGGCGAACTCCGTGGCCGCGGCCTTGAGAAGCAGCGTCCCTGACGAGCGCTCCATCCGCAGGATGGCCGTGTTGCCGGGGGAAAGGGTTTCGAGACCCACGGCAAAGGGCTCGCCGTAGCGCGTGAGCTGGCTGCTCTGGGCGAGCGCGGCCTCGAAGAGCCGGCGCGCGGCCATGTTGAGAAGTTTCACGGCCCCCCGCTCGTCGATCGAGATCAATGCCACGGGGACGTGGTTCACCAGCGTTTGAAGATATTGCGCCTGCTCGTCCCGCTCCGATCGGCTGATGCGCAGGCGTGCGAGCACGCGCTCCATGGCGGTCCCGAGCTCGCGCTGAGCACTGTCCGTCGCCAGACCGGCGAAGCTCTGCGAGAGATCATCATAGGACAGGGCATCGAGGAATCGCGCGAGCTCGCGGCTGCCCTGGGTGGCGAAGCGGACGAGGAAGGTGGTCTCGCCGAGGGCCAGCACCGCACCCAAGGCGATCGTGACATACCACTGGGTGTTTGCGACCATCCAGGCCACGGCGGCGACGGTCAGGAAGAGCGCCACCGTCCGCGCGACGATTCCCGTCCGGTAGCGGCTATAGGCCATGCTTCTGCATCCGCCGATAGAGCGATGCGCGGGTGAGGCCGAGCGACTCCGCGGCGCGGCTGATGTTGCGACCGTGAGCCTCGAGCGCACGCGCGATGGCATCACGCTCCACTGAGTCGAGCCGGGACGACTCCGGCCCTGCAGCCGCGGACGCCGGGCTGCCCTGCGCTGCGCCTCCGCCGCCGAGCGAGAAGTCGCTCAGCTCCAGCATCTGCCCCTCGCTGAGAATGACGGCCCGCTCGATGGCATGGCGCAACGCCCGCACGTTGCCCGGCCATGCGTGGGCCATGAGGCCATCGAGCGCTGCGGCGCTGAGGCGCTTCGGCGCCACGTTGTACTTCTCGGAATAGATCGCGATGAAGTGCTCGAGGAGCAGCGGAATGTCCTCGGGCCGCTCGCGTAGCGGCGGCAGGGCGATCTCCACCGTGTTGATGCGATAGAGCAGGTCCTGCCGAAAGACGTTCTCATCGGCCAGGCGTTCCGCGGCGAGATTGGTGGCACAGATCAGTCGGACATCGATGGGCTGCGGCCTATCGGCGCCGACCGGCGTCACCTCGCGCCGCTCGAGCGCCGTGAGCAGCTTGCCCTGCAGGTGCAGCGGGACGTTGCCGATCTCGTCGAGGAAAAGCGTGCCGCCGGAAGCGGCGCGCAACAGTCCGATCCGATCCTGCTTCGCGTCGGTGAATGCCCCGCGGCGGTGACCGAAGAGCTCACTCTCGAAGAGCTGCGGCGACAGCGTCCCGAGGTCGACCCTGACGAACGCCTCCTGCGCTCGCTTGGATCGACTGTGGATTTCACGCGCGACCAGCTCCTTGCCGGTACCATTCTCGCCGAGGACGAGCACGTTGGCGCCGCTCGGCGCAGCTCGCCGGATCATCTGGAACACACGCAGCATTGCGGGCGATGTACCGACCATCTCTCCATCGATGCGGGTGGCTTCAGCGAGCCCGCGGCTGCGGCTGCGGAACTCGCTGGCTTCGAGCCGTGATTGACGCAGGTTGCTGGCGGCGATCAGCGTCGCGAGCAGTCTCTCGTTCGCCCACGGCTTGGTGACGAAGTCAGCGGCGCCGCGTTTCATGGCTTCCACGGCCAGACTGACATCACCGTGGGCCGTGATCAGGACCACCACGGCCTGCGGATCGAGCGCCATCACCTGCGAGAGCAGCGCCAGGCCCTCCGTGCCGCCCTCGGCGCCGGCCGTGAAGTTCATATCGAGCAGCAGGACATCGAAGCCGTTTCGGCGCACTAGATCCGCGAGCCGCGCAGGATCGCGCAGGGTCTCTACGGAGGTGAAGTGCCTCTTCAGCAGCAGCTTCGCGGCGAGCAGGATGTCCTCCTCATCGTCGACGACGAGGACGCGCGCGGGATGGAGAGAGAGTGCTGCCAAGTGTCCGGATCCGAACAGTGTGCGCCCGGTCTTGTACACCCGCGGACAGTCGGCAGCCAAGGGGTAATCCTCAATAGATTGATTATTAAGGAATTTATGATTGGCACGCGGAGTGCACCGTGAGGGGCATGCATCCCAGCGGACAGTCGAACCCCAATGAGCGTCCCGCGCTCGGTGTCATCGGCGGGCGGGCGGGCGGTGCCGAGCCGGTTCCCCCTCCGGCTGACCATGGTATGGACAAGCCGCTCGCCCGGCCGCCAGCTTGGCGTCGCTACGGACCGTATGGCGCCGCGGCGGTGGTCATCGTCGGAGCCGCTCTTTGGCTACTACATGGTGTCGGCGTCAGCACTTACCGTGTTCCGGCGGATCAGCTCACCCTTGGCACGGTGACACGAGGGAAATTCGACGACTACATCGCGGTCCGCGCGACCGTTGCGCCGCTCACCACGTTCTACCTCACCACCGAGCAGGGCGGTATCGTGACGCAGGTGCTGGCCGATGATGGCGCCACCGTGAAGGCGGGCCAGCCCATCATCGTGCTCTCCAACACCGCGCTGCGGCTCCAGGTCGCCTCGCGCGAGGCCGACATCTCGAGCCAGATCAATGCGATCGAGAGCACGAAGCTGCAGCTCGAGGACACCCGCTTCAAGTACCAGAGCCAGCTCCTCGACATCCAACATCAGCTCGCCGTGCTGAAAAGCGATCTGGCGCGCGACAAGATCCTCCTGGACGGCAACGCCATTGCGCCCATGCTCTATCAGCAGGAGCAGGAGCAGTATCGCTACGAGCTGAAGCTCCGCGACGCCACCATCGCCTCGCGCAACGCGGAACAGCAGCTGCGCACGACCCAGCTCGCCCAGCTCGGCAAGACCCTCGGCTGGCTCAAAGACAACATCGCGACGGCGCGCGCCAGTCTCGATGCGCTCACCATCCGCGCCCCGACCGCCGGCCAGCTGACCGCTCTCGACTCCAAAGTGGGCGAGTCGAAGGCGTCCGGGACCGTGCTCGGCGAGGTCGACTCGCTCGATCGATTCAAGCTGACCGCCCAGGTCGATGAGTTCTACCTCGGTCGAATCGCTCTCGGCCAGACCGCGCTATTCTCCGTCGGCGACCAGAATTTCCAGGCCACGGTCGTCAAGATCCATCCGCAGGTCTCGGACGGCACCTTCAAGGTCGATCTGCATTTCGCAGGTCCGGAGCCGCAGGGGATCACGGTCGGGCAGGCGATCGACACCAAGCTCGAGCTGGGAGGCGCGGCCACGGCATTGATGCTGCCCAACGGTCCCTTCTACCAGGATACGGGCGGGCAGTGGGCCTTCGTCCTCGCTCCCGACGGCAAGTACGCCATGCGCCGCAACATCGAGCTCGGCCGCCGCAACCCCGATCACGTCGAGGTCGTCTCGGGCCTCGAGCCCGGCGAGCGGGTCATCGTCTCGAGCTACCAAGGCTTCCAGCGCGTCCAGCGCGTCGAGCTCGAGAAGTCGAATCACCAGAACTGAACCGCAGCGAGAGAGCCCATGCTGTCACTGAAGCATCTGAACAAGGTTTACCGGACCACCGAAATCGAGACGACGGCCCTGCGCGACGTCCATCTCGAGATCGCCGCGGGCGAGTTCGTCGCCGTGATGGGGCCCTCGGGCTGCGGCAAATCGACGCTGCTCAACATCGTGGGCATGCTCGACAGCCCGTCGTCGGGGGAATACTGGTTCGCGGGCCAGAACATCGCCGGCTGGTCGGAAGGGCAGCTCTCGGAGCTGCGCAAGAACAGCCTCGGATTCATCTTCCAGAGCTTCAACCTGGTCGATGAGCTCAACGTGTTCGAGAACGTCGAGCTGGCGCTGCTCTATCACCGGGACGTCCCCGCGCGGGAGCGCAAGACGAGAGTGCGCGAGGCGCTCGAGCGCATGAAGATCGCCCATCGCGCCCGCCACCGGCCGCAGCAGCTGTCCGGCGGTCAGCAGCAGCGCGTGGCGATCGCGCGCGCCGTGGTCTCGAGACCGAAGCTGATCCTGGCCGACGAGCCGACAGGAAACCTCGACTCCGCGACGGGCGAGGAGGTGATGCAGCTGCTCACGGAGCTCAACGGGGAGGGCACGACCATCGTCATGGTCACGCACTCGCGTCCGCACGCCGAATATGCGCACCGCATCGTCAATCTCCTGGACGGCGCGATCGTCACGGAAAAAGTGCGCTTGGCGGTCTGAGGCCAAGGACGTGTGGCGACATTATCTCTCGACCGCTGTGCGGGGAATCCTCCGCCACCGGTTGTACAGTGCCATCAACATTGGCGGTCTCGCCGTGGGGCTGACCTGCGTTATTTTCGTCATCCTCTTCGTACGCGACGAGCTTTCCTACGACAAGTGGATCCCGGGCACGCGAAATGTCTATCGCGTGGAACTGACGATCGCTATTCCCGGTCGGGGTCCCTTGCCGCTGGCAGTTATCCCGTACCCGATGACCGATGCAATGCGCGACGGCATTCCGGGAGTCACCGCGGCGACACGGTTGCAACCGTGGACCGAGACGCTGACGAGCGGCGATCGGCAGTTCTCGCAGCAGGTCGACATCGTCGATCCGGACTTCTTCGAGATCATCCGGTTGCCGTTCGTCGAGGGAGATGCCGGCTCGGTCTTCCGCCAGCCGGAGTCGGTGGTCCTGACCCAATTGGCCGCCAAAGAGTACTTCGGCAACGCCGACCCGATTGGACGGACTATCACGGCCGCCGCGGGCAATTGCGCCGATCAGGACACTGCATGCCCGCAGGTCTCGCTCCGGGTTACCGGTGTCGTGCGCGACCTGCCCCACAACACCCAGCTCGTTGGGGACGCGTTCATCCCGACGACCTCGCTTGCAAACCCCGTGCCGCTCGATATGCGGCAGGCTTGGTTCGACCAGAACGGGTACGGCTACGTCCGCCTGGCTCCAGGGGTCACTCCCGCGGCCGTGGCGGCGGCCATGGCACCGATCTTCGATCAGGACGTGACGCCCGTGCTGCGGAAGTATTCGGGCACCGCTCTTCTTGGCAGTCAGGTGTACAAGGCGCATCTGACGCCCTTTACGCAGGTTCATCTCAATTCTTCGCACTGGCAGTACAACGTGACCCCTCCGGGAAGCTGGGGCACGCTCTACGGAGTCGTGGCGATAGGCGCCCTGACCCTCCTGGTTGCCTGCTTCAACTTCATGAATCTGACGACCGCGCGGGCGACGTTGCGGGCACGTGAGATCGCCTTGCGCAAGCTGCTCGGCGCCGGCCGGGGGCAGCTCACCCTGCAGTTTCTCGGCGAGGCGGTGCTCGTGGCGCTCCTCTCCTTGATGTTGGCACTCGCACTGGCGGAGGTGCTGCTGCCTCTCTTCGATCACTTCCTGCAGCGGCCGATCGCGCTTCACTACGTGAGTGATTGGCACTTGCTCCTGTTGCTTGCAGGCACCGCCATCCTGACCGGGCTCGTCAGCGGCAGTTATCCGGCGCTGGTGCTTTCCGGGCTTCGTCCGATCTCCGGCTTGCGCGCCGGCGGCGCGCCGGCGCCCCGATCGGGAGGCGTACGGAATGTGCTGGTGGTGCTGCAGTTCGCGGTTTCGGTCGGCATGGGTATCGCCGCCGCTGTCGTCTTCCGGCAGGTCAGTTACGCGCGCGCCATGGACCTGGGATTTCGACACGATGACATCGTGGTCATCGGCAGCTCAGAACAGCTGGCGGGCGAGAAGCAGGAGGCGTTCGCGCGGGCTCTGCGGGCGGACCCGGGAGTTTCCGCGGTGGGTCTTTCAGAGTTCACGCCGTTCGAGTCGGGTCAGTCGAACTCACTCATCCAGGTGCCCGGCCGGCCCGGACAGCTTACGATCAACACAACGGTCGCTGGCCCCGATTATCCCCAGGTCTACGGTATACCGCTGATTGCCGGTCGCCTCTTGTCCGCGGATCGAGGCGCGGACAGCCTGAACAGCATCGGGATCATGACGGGGGGCGACCCGCTCAACGAGGGTCGAGACGTTCTCATCAACGCCGCGGCGGCGGGACGCCTGGGCTTCAGCCCTCAGCAGGCAGTCGGGCAGACCATACTCTACAACCACAACCATGTGATTATCGTAGGCGTGCTGGCTGACGCCAAGCTCCAGGGAGCGCTACAGCCGGTCGTGCCCATGATCTATGTGTACGTCCCGAGTTTCTCGATGAACGTCTCGGTGCGAGTACGACCAGGACGGATCGCGCAGACCCTGAGCTTTATCGACCGGACCTGGCATGCATTCATGCCGACCGTGGCGATTCAACGCCAGTTCCTGAATCAAAGCTTCGACCAGCTCTACCGTGAGGAAGAGCGGGAGGGTTCGATGCTGGGCGCATTCGTGATCGTCGCGGTCCTCATCGGATGTCTCGGCCTCTATGGCCTGGCGGTGTTCACCGCGGAGCGCCGGACCAAGGAGATCGGCGTCCGCAAGGTTTCCGGGGCGCGCACTACGGACATCGTGCGACTGATGCTGTGGCGGATATCGGTGCCGGTGCTCGTCGCCAATCTCATCGCCTGGCCCTTTGCCTACGCGTACCTACGGCATTGGCTCGATGGCTACGCCTATCGGATAGCGCTCAATCCGCTCTATTTTCTTGCCGGCGGCGCCGTAGCGTTGCTCATCGCCTGGGCGACGGTATGCGGCAACACGCTGCGCCTGGCGCGCACTAGCCCCGTTCGCGCACTGCGGTACGAGTAAGGAGCCCCTTCATGTGGCGCCATTATCTCTCGATCGCGGCGCGGGGAATCCGCCACCACCGGCTGTACAGCGTCATCAACATCGTCGGACTGGCGGGCGGGCTGACATGCGCCATCTTCGTCATCCTCTTCATCCGGGACGAGCTTTCTTACGACAAGTGGATTCCGGGCACGCACAACCTCTATCGCCTGGAGCTGACGATAGACATTCCCGATCGCGGGCCGCTGCCGATGGCGGACATTCCGTACGCGATGCCGGCTGCAATGCGCGATCAGATCCCGGGGGTGACCGGGATGACGCGGTACTTCGTTCGCGGCATGACGCTGACGAGCGGTGACCGGCAGTATACGCAACGGGTCGCAGTGGTGGACCCGGGCTTCTTCCAGCTCATCCGCTTGCCCCTCATCAGTGGAAGCCGCAGCTCGCTCCTGCAGCAGCCGGACTCGGTGGTCCTGTCCCAGACGGCCGCCCGGGCGTACTTTGGCGGCACCGATCCGATCGGGCGGACGCTCACCGCTGCAAACGGCAATTGCGACAGCACCGGCACCGCTTGCCCGCAGGTTTCGCTCCGGGTCACCGGCGTCGTGCGCGATCTGCCGTACAACACCCAGCTCGTCGGGGACGCTTTCATTTCCACGGCTTCGCTGGCCAATCCCATCTCGCAGAGCGAGAGACGCCTGTGGTTCGACCAGAGCGGCTACGGCTATCTCCGCCTCGCCCCGGGGGTGACTCCGGCGGCGGTGGCGGCGGCCACGGCGCAGATTTTCGACCAGTACGTGACGCCCGAGCTGTCGAGAATAGCCGGCATTCACCTTCTGGGAAGCCGCGTATACACGGCGCACCTGACGCCCTTCACCCAGGTTCACCTCGACTCGTCGCGATGGAAATTCAACCTGACGCCGGGCGGAAGCTGGAGCACGCTCTACGGCGTTGCGGCCGTCGGTATCCTGACCCTCCTCGCCGCCTGCTTCAATTTCATGAATCTCACGACTGCCCGAGCAACGCTGCGGGCGCGTGAGATCGCCTTGCGCAAGCTTCTGGGCGCCGGCCGGACGCAGCTCATCCTGCAGTTCCTCGGCGAGGCGGTGCTCATCGCGCTCGTCTCCTTGACGATCGCGATGGCGCTGGCGGAAATGCTGCTGCCTTTCTTCGATGACTTCCTGCAGCGGCCGATCGGGCTCCACTATGCGACCGATTGGCGGTTGCTGCTGTTGCTCGGCGGCGTCGCCGTCGTCACGGGGCTGATCAGCGGCAGTTACCCGGCGCTGGTACTGTCCGGCCTTCGTCCGGTCGCGAGCCTGCGAGGCGGCGAGGCGCAGTCGCTGCACTCGGGACGGCTCCGGAACGTGCTGGTGGTCCTGCAGTTCGCGGTATCCGTCGGCATGGCTATCGCATCCGGCGTGGTTTTCAGCCAGGTGAGCTATGCGCGCGCCATGGGCCTGGGATTCGATCGCGATAACGTCGTCGTCATCGGCGGCGACAGCGCGCTGACGGGAGAGAAACAGGAAGCGCTCGCTCGGGCTCTGCGCGCGTATCCGGGCATCGCCGCGGTCGGCCTATCCGATTTGGTGCCGTTCGGGTCGGGCCAATCGGTCTCGACGATCGAGGTGCCCGGCCGGCCGGGAATGTTCAGCATCAACACGACGGTCATCGGCCCGGACTATCCCGAGGTTTACGGCATACCGTTGATTGCCGGGCGGCCGTTGTCGGCTGACCGCGGTGCGGATCGCCTGAACAGCCTCGGGGTCGGGAGCGGCCCTGATCCGCTCAACGAGGGCCGGGATGTCCTGATCAACGCCGCGGCGGCGAGGCAGCTCGGGCTCACCCCGCAGCAGGCGGTCGGGAGGACCGTCATCTACAACCACAACCATGTCCGTATCGTGGGTGTGCTCGCTGACGCCAGGCTCCAGGGGGCGTTGCAGGCGGTCGCGCCCATGTTCTATGTCTACATCCCGAGCTATTCGATGAGCATCTCCGTGCGGCTGCGTCCGGGAGAGATCGCGCCGACCCTGAGCTTCATCGACCGAACGTGGCATGCATTCATGCCGACCGTCGCCATCCAGCGATGGTTCCTGGATGCGAGCTTCGAGCAGCTTTACCGGCAGGACGAACGGGAGGGCAGGATGCTGGCCGCCTTCGTGATCGTCGCCATCTTCATCGGATGCCTGGGACTCTACGGCCTGGCGATATTCACCGCCGAGCGGCGGACCAAGGAGATCGGCATCCGCAAAGTCTCCGGCGCCCGCACCGCGGATATCGTGCGGCTGATGCTGTGGCGGATCTCGGTGCCGGTGTTCATCGCGAATCTCATCGCCTGGCCGGTCGCCTATACGTATCTGCGGCATTGGCTCGATGGCTATGCCTACCGTATCCCACTCACTCCTTTCTATTTCCTGACGGCCGCCGCGGTGGCGCTGCTCATCGCCTGGGCCACCGTGTGCGGCAACACATTGCGGCTCGCCCGCACCAGCCCGGTCCATTCGCTGCGCTACGAGTAGCAGTGCCGATGCTGCGGCATTACATCACGGTGGCGGCGCGGGGCCTGATGCGGCACAAGCTGTACAGCCTCATCAATGTCGCCGGTCTCGCGTTGGGGCTCGCCTGCGCCATCTTCGTCATCCTCTTTATCCGCTACGAGATTTCCTACGACAAGTGGGTACCGCATACCACCCGTCTCTACAGGATAGAGCTCTCGATAAATCTCCCCGGACGGCCCGGCTCGTACAACACCGCGTTGACGTCCTTCCCGACGGCGGAGGCGATGCAGGAGGGGATTCCGGGAGTGCTCGCCGCGACGCGCCTTCGGACCCGGCAGCTGTCTCTGTGGGTGGGCAGCCGCGGTTTCTTCGAGACCGTGGATGTGGCCGATCCCAATCTCTTCGAAGTCATCCGGTTGCCGCTGCTGGCCGGCGATCCTGCCCACGTTCTCGACCAGCCGGAATCGCTGGTGCTGTCCGCGGACACCGCCCGCAAGTTTTTCGGCCATGCGAGCGCGGTCGGGCAGACGGTGGATATCCGGTGGATGCAGTGTGATGGCGCCGGTGCCGGCTGCAAGGAGAGCTCCGTCGCCCTCAAGGTCACGGGCGTCATGGCCGATCTGCCGCGCAATTCGCAGCTCGCGGGGGATGCGGTCGTGCCGAACACCTCGATCCTGGGGTGGTCGCAGTACCAGAACCAGCAGTGGTTGTCGGCCAACTATTGGTCGTACGTGGAGCTGGCACCGGGGGTGGCGCCGCGGTCGGTTCTCGCCGATTTCCGGCCGATCCTGGATCGAGATGTGGCGCCTGCGCTGGCCAGGAGAAACCTCAGCGGACCGGCAAGTCGCATCATAAGGATGCACCTGACTCCTTTTGTCGATGTGCATCTCTCGTCTTCAGGGTACGTACAGAACATGACCGCTCCGGGAAGCTGGGTCACGGTGTACGGAACCGGGGTGATCGGCGCGATGATCCTGCTGGTGGCATGCTTCAACTTCATGAACCTGACGACCGCGCGGGCCAGCCTGCGTGCGCGAGAGATCTCGCTGCGCAAGTGTGTCGGCGCGACGCGAAGGGAGCTCGTGGTGCAGCTACTCGGCGAGTCCGTGGCCATGGCGCTGTGCGCATTGCTTCTGGCGCTGGTATTGGTGGAGACCCTGCTGCCTGCTTTCGATCGCCTGCTCGACGAGCCGATCGCCTTCCACTATCTCAGCGACTGGCCGGTGTCGCTCGCCATTGTCGGCGCCGCCGTGGTTGCGGGCTTGATCAGCGGCAGCTATCCGGCGCTGGTGCTGTCGACCTTTCGGCCCGGCACGGTGCTGCGAGCGGGCGGCTCGGGTCAGGTCGGCTCGGGCCGGCTGCGCACGCTCCTGGTCGTGCTGCAGTTCGGAGTTTCGATCGGCCTCGGTGTCGGAGCGATCGTCGTCTACCGGCAGATCGGCTTCGCGCGTCGAATGGACCTGGGTTTCAATCCGGACCAGGTCATCGTCATGAGAACGGGCAACGCTCCGACCACGCGGAGCTTCATGGACGCCCTGCGGAAGTACCCGGGAGTCGTGGGCGAAGCACTGTCCGGCGACGTGCCCTTTTCCAGCGGCCACCCCCTGCTGCTCGCCCGGCTTCCAGGGCAATCCGATTCCATCACGCTGCGGGCGGTGGCAGCCGATCCAGACTTTCCGCGTGTCTATCAGATACCCCTCGTGACCGGCAGGCTGCTCTCGGCGGACCGCAGTGATGACACGCTGACCGATGACATGACGCCGAGCAACGCAGGACACAATGTCCTCATCAACGTAGCTGCGGCCGGCCGCCTGGGCTACACGGCGGAGCAGGCGGTTGGCAGGACCATTGTCCTCAACAGCAGCCCGGTGCGGATCGTGGGCGTCCTGGGAGACATTAAGAGCTTCGGCGCCCTCGAGCCGGTCAGGCCGACTGTCTTCTACAACGATCCGGACAGCATGCCCACCTTGTCGATCCGGATCAGGGGGCGGACCGCCGCTGCGACGCTCGCCTTCATCGACCATACCTGGGAGACATTCGCGCCGGACTACTCCTCGCAGCGCTACTTCCTGAGCGCCCGCTACACGACCTACTACCAGAGCTATCAGCGCCAGGGCAGGATGCTCGAGACCTTCGTGATCGTCGCCATCGTCATCGGCTGTCTCGGTCTGTTCGGACTGACGGTGTTCACCGCCGCGCGCCGCACGAAGGAGATCGGAATCCGCAAGATTTCCGGGGCGAGAACGCGAGACATCGTCGCACTGATGCTGTGGCGGACCTCGGTCCCGGTGCTGGCGGCCACCCTGATCGCATCGCCGGTGGCGTATTACTACCTGGATCGATGGCTCGCCGGCTACGCCTACCGTATCGCCCTCAACCCGGCGTATTTCCTCGCCGGCGGCGTCGTGGCGCTGATGATCGCCTGGATGACCGTGTTTTCGCACGCACTCATCCTGGCGCGCGCGAGTCCCGTCCACGCGCTGCGTTACGAGTAGCGGGACGATGTTGACGCACTACTTCAAGATGGCCGTCCGGAGCGTTCTCCGCCACAAGCTCTATAGCCTCATCAATATCCTCGGGCTCGCGGTGGCGCTTACGTGCGTCATCTTCGTGATCCTGTTCGCTCGGTACGAGCTCTCGTACGACAAATGGATTCCGGGAACCAGCGATCTCTACCAGGTGGAAGTGACGCTGCGGTTTCCCGGAAAAGCTCCGCTGAACGAAGCCTCGAGCTCCTATCCGTTGGGACCCGCGATGCGTGAGCAAATTCCCGGCGTCATTGGAATGACCCGCCTTTCCCCGCAATCTCTGACGGTAATCCATGGAGATCGGCAATTCCTGCAGGAGAGAGTGGATTTCGTGGATCCGGGCTTCTTCAGGCTCATTCGCTTGCCCTTCATCGAGGGCGATCCCCGCTCGGCCCTGAGTCAGCCCGAGTCAGTAGTGTTGTCCGAATCCACAGCAAGGCAATATTTCGGCAACGCCGATCCGATGGGTCAAGTGATTACCGCCAATGTGGGAGACTGTCCGTCTCATCAGAACTCATGTCCAGGTGATACCGTTGCCCTGCGCGTGACGGGTGTCATACGCGATCTGCCGCAAAACACGCAGCTTAGCGGCGACGCGTTCATTCCATTGACTTCATTGGCTGACCACACCCCATCCAGTGGTAGAACATCTTGGCTAAACGTAGGTCCCTACACGTATATTGAATTGGCGCCAGCGGTCAAACCAGAGGCCGTTCTGGCGGCGATGCCAGCGGTCCTGGATCAGGACATAACGGGAATCGAGCAGGACGTAGGCATTGCGCAGCGGGGCAGCCAAGTGTACTCGATACATCTTACCCCCTTTACGCAAGTTCACCTCGACACGTCTGGTTGGCAGAACGGGCTGACACCGCCTGAAAGCTGGAACACGGTGTATGGCGTGATCATCATCGGCGCGCTGATTCTGCTGGTCGCGTGCTTCAACTTCACGAATCTCGCGACGGCCCGCGCCGCACTGCGGGCGCGCGAGATCGGACTGCGGAGAACGCTGGGCGCCGCGCAGAGGCAATTGGCTGTTCAGTTTCTGAGCGAGGCGATGTTTCTGGCGTTGCTATCCCTCGTCTGCGCGGTCGCAACGTCCGAGATACTGCTGCCGGTGTTCAATGGCTTTCTGCATCAGCCGATGGCGCTCGATTATGCGAGTGATTGGAGGCTGGATCTCACACTCATCGGTGTCGCGATCGGTACGGGTGTGTTGAGCGGCATTTATCCGGCGCTGGCTCTGGCGCGACTTCGTCCTGTTGCCGCACTGCAGGCGAAAGCCGGGAGCTCATGGACGTCGGTCGGGCTGCGTGACGTTCTGGTTCTGGCGCAGTTTGCGGTCTCCATCGGGTTGGGCATTGCGGCCATGGTTGTATTTCGCCAGGTGGATTACGCGCAAAGCATTAACCTGGGGTTTCGGCGAGACGATATCGTCGTCATTCAGAACCGCACTTTGACGGGTGAGCGGCAGGCCGCGCTGGCAGAAGCGCTGCGGGCGAATCCGGGTGTCAGCGAGGTCGGTCTGTCGGTCTTTCCACCGTTCGATCCCGACGAGCTCGTGGCTGACGTTCAGGTTCCCGGGCAGCCGTCGCGGTTGACACTCGATTGGGTGCCCGTCTACCCGAATTATCCACGGGTCTATGGAATTGCCCTCGTGTCCGGGCGATTGCTGTCGGCGGCGCGCGCCGAGGACAGCTTCACGAGCGGAAGCGGTAAGGGAATCGTCAACATACTGGTCAATGTCGCTGGAGCCAGAAGGCTGGGCTTCATGCCCCACGACGCGCTCGGTCGGACTGTTGTGTTAAATGGCAGTCGCGCTCGTATCGTTGGTGTACTGGCGGATACCAAAGTGCACGGCGCGCGCGAACGGGTCGCACCAACCGTTTACAGCTATTATCCAGCCCTACCCATGGCTTTTTCGGTGCGCCTCCGCCCGGGACGGATTCCGCAGACCCTGGCATTCATCGACAGCACTTGGCACGCCTTCGTACCGACTATGGCCATCCGGCGCTCGTTCCTCAGCGCGAGCTTCGAGCGGCTGTACCTCGGGGACGAGCGGCAAGGCACGGTGTTCGGCGTATTCGTCGTCATTGCGATTTTCATCGCTTGCCTCGGGCTTTATGGCTTGGTGGTGTTCACTGCGGAACGGCGCACGAAGGAGGTCGCGGTCCGCAAGATCTCTGGCGCCCGCACGTTGGACATCATGAAGATCACGTTGTGGCGGATCTCGGTGCCGATAATGCTCGGTAACGTGATCGCCTGGCCAGTCACGTATTACTATCTGAAGCGTTGGCTGCAGGCCTTCGCCGATCATATCTGGCTCAATCCTGCGTACTTTCTGGCGGGCGGGACGATTGCGCTGCTGATCGCGTGGACGACCGTCTTTCTCTATACGCTGCGCCTCTCGCGGGCGAGTCCGGTGCATGCGCTTAGGTGGGAGTAGGGCGGCGATGACGTCGATGATGCGCGGTCGGCAGTGGCAGTTCGCGTTGATGTGCGCTGTGGCTTGCCTGAGCGGCTGCGCGACGCGGCCGCCGCAGGCGCTCTCGCCGCAGCTCGTTCCGAAGGCCTTCGTCGGACATGTTGCAGCGCCGGCGCCGGTGTGGCCGCGAAGCGGCTGGTGGCAGGGATTCGGGAGTCCCGAGCTCTCGCGGCTCATCGGGCTCGCTCAGGCCGACAACCGCGATCTCGCGGTGGCGGCGGCGCGCCTGCGGGAGGCGGGGGCCGAGGTGACGATCCAGCGCGCGGCGCTCTTCCCCACGATTCAGGGCGAGGCGCAGGCGGAGCGCACGGGGGTGGGGCAGTCGGCGTTGTCGACCACCGGGGAAGCCCAAGGCGCGACCGGAAATGACTTCGGGCTGGGCGCGGGGGCGAGCTACGAGCTCGATGTCTGGGGACTCTCGCGCGACAACCTCCGCTCGGCGGAGGAGGCGCTGAAGGCCTCGCGCTTCTCGCAGCAGGCGGTTGCGCTCACCACGATGACGGCGGTCGCCGATACCTATTTCGACATTCTGGCGCTGCGCGAGCAGATCGCCATCGCCAATCAGGATATTGCCGCGATCGACGGCATCCTGCGGATCGTCAGGCTGAAAGTCCGCGCGGGGACCGCCTCGCACCTCGATCTCGCCCAGGAGCAGGCGCAGATCGAGTCGGTGCAGGAAGAGCTGCCGGTGCTCGAGGAGCAGGCGCTCGAGGCGCGGGTGGCGCTCGCCGTTCTCATCGGGCGACCGCCAGAGGGGTTCGCCGTCGAGGCGCAGAGCGCAGGCGACATTCGGCTGCCCGCGGTGGCGCCGGGCCTGCCCTCGCAGCTCCTCCTGCGCCGGCCGGATGTGGCCGAGGCGGAGGCCAATCTCGCGGCCGCGCATGCCAACCTGCAGGCGGCGCGCGCGGCATTCCTGCCCCAGTTCGCCCTGAGCGGCAGCGCCGGCTTCGGCAGCGCAGCGACCAGCGCGTTGCTGCACGGACCGAGCTTTCTCTGGGACGCCGGCGCGCAGCTCGTGCAGACGATATTCGATGGCGGGAAGCTCGTTGGGCAAAAAGATCTTGCCTTCGCGACGCAGCAGGAGCTCGTCGCGAGCTACCAGGATGCCGTCCTGAACGCCTACGCGGACGTCGAGAGTGCGCTTGGCCAGGTCCGCAACTACGCACGGGAGGAGCAGCACCTCGGTCAGGAGGTGTCCGCCGCCCGCGAAGCGTTTCAGATCTCACGGCTGCAGTACAGCCAGGGGGTGGCTGATCTGCTCAACGTATTGCAAGCGCAGCAGACCCTGTTCGGCGCCAGAGATTCGCTGGCCCAGGCGAGGCTCGCCCGCCTCGAGGCGACGGTGCATCTCTACGCCGCGCTCGGCGGCGGCTGGCGGGAGCCGCCGCGGGAGCGCACGCAATACATCGTCCATCATCCCGCGACACGCCGTCGGGACAGCGATGCGCCGGGAAATCCTGCAGGCGCGGCCGCGCAAGTCAGCGATCCATGACGGCTTCACGGCCCACCGCGAGAGTCGCCTCCGGGTAGCGCCCGGGATTTCGGGCTCGCCGTGGATTCGCTATAATGAGCCGCCAACCCGGCGTTCTGTCCGAGTTTTCCCATGACCGTCGATCGCTCCAAGGTGACGCTGCACAAATCATTTCGAGAGGCCGAAGACGGCGGGTTCATGGCCGGGACGGCGCGGCGGCGACTGGAGGAGGTCTGGGAGCTGACGAAGGATGCATACGCATTTGCCCCCGGCGGACGACAAGATGTTGAACGAAGATTACAAAGACATGTTGCGGTGCTTGTCAGAGGAAAACGTTGATTTTCTCCTGGTAGGCGGCTATGCCATCGCTGCCTATGGGTTTCCGCGTGCGACCAAGGATATCGATCTATTCGTCGGGGCGGACCGGGAAAATGCCTCCAGGGTGTGGCGCGCTTTGGCCAAATTCGGCGCGCCTCTCGCCGACGTCACGGAGG
>JASHVV010000295.1 GCA_030044385.1 Gammaproteobacteria bacterium | reverse complement strand
TTAAAGGCCATGAACCTGCCGAAATACGAATACCAGACCGAGTTTGCCAAGCGGTACTACGGTCAAGGACTGACCGAAGGACGGGCGGAGCTGATTCTGAAACAGCTCACACGGCGCTTCGGCGAGATCCCGGAGGCGGCTCGCAACGCGGTACACAATGCCGGCATCGAAGAGCTGGACCGCATCGGTGAGCGGCTATTGACCGCCGCCTCCGTGGAGGAAGTACTCGACTGGCGATAGTAAGGTGCGGCGCTGGGTCTACGACCGCGGCTCGCCATAGACGATCCCGCGCCCGTCCGTGCCGACGTAGACGCGGCCGAAGATGCGTGGGTCGCCGGCGATGCAGCGGTATTGCCGACCGTACTCATGCCGAGCGTCATTGATGCGCAGCCACGAGATGCCTTCGTCATCGGAGCGCCAGATGGCATTTGTAGTGCCCTGCATGCCTACGGCGTAAAGCGCGGGGTAGTTGCGGCCAGGCGGCGCCTTGCCGAAGGCCAGATCCACGACCGAGACACCACCCTCCACCCGGGCAAACGAGCGCCCGGCGTCGGTGGAATGGAACAGGCCCTCGCGCGCGACCACCCACAGGTCACCGCGCTTGCCCGGTGTTGCCATGAGCGGCCACTGCTGCTCGACCGATGTTGGCACATCGTCGGTGAGCGTCACTGGCAGGCCGCGGCTGACGCGCCGGCGATAGGTCCGTCCTGCATCCGTGCTGACGTAAAGCCCGGCGTGTTTGAAATCGAGCGCGTAGAAAGTTTCCGGCGCCACCTTGTCGGCGATCGGATGGGCACCACGCGGTAGGCCGCGGACCGGCGTCCAGGAACGGCCGCGATCGAGAGTGACAAAGGACGGCGTCGCCATAGACGTCACCGTCGCCCTCGACGTCGCCCCAAGAGGTCTCCGCACGGCCATCGTAGCCATGAATGCGCGACCGTCCGCTGACACGGTGATGACGGACGCCGCGCTCGGCGGCCGCAGGAGCTCCCACGATCGACCGTAATCCAGCGAATAGGCCAATGTCGGCGCCCCCGCAACCGATCGCGGCGCGCGGGTACCGCCGCGGACGACCACGCGCGGGTCGAGACCGGCATAGTCGATCTCGTCGGTGTTGGAGAACACCGGATGCGTGAACTGCTCCTTCGGCGAGCGCGCCAGGTCCTCGTGCGCGAAGCCGCTGATGTCCCCGAAACCGCTGAGGAGGTGCGGGCCCTTCGGCAGGCTCACCAGCGTGAGCACCGCCGTCTGCTCGACACCACGCACCCAGGGCTTCCAGAGGACCTCCCGGCCGCGGTCCGCGTTGCGCAGCTCTCGCGTGGCGTAGACGGTAGCGCCTGTCGAGTACGCCACGTGGCCGGAGTCGAACGGATCGATCGCCACGCCCGCTATCCACCAGCCGAAGTCCGCCTGCGGCTCGCCCCAGAGGAGGAACGGTGTGGCGGAAACATCCCGGCGGCTCAGCGTGCGCACGTTCCGCCAGGTGCGCCCGCCGTCCGTCGTCCTCCAGAGGATGTCGCCCGGGTCCCAACGGTTGAGCGTCGCGACAACCACGGTGCCTGGCCGCTCCGCATCGACGCTGAGTCCCATGTATCCACCCGACGCGTGGTGCGGCCCTCGCTCGGGCGTGATATCGGTCCACTGCCCGGAACGCGTGTCATAACGGAAGACAGCCCCGTCGGTTACCCCATTTGGTCCGACCCCGTTGCTGTAGGTGATGTACAGCACGCCGTTGGAATCGAGCTCGCCGTGCACCGGCAGCAGGCTAGCGCGCGGCTGCCCGGCCACGGCCATCCAGCTACGCCCGGCATCGTCGGAGCGGAAGAGGTGTTCACTCCCCGCGTCCGTGACGCCAACGTAGATGCGCCGCGAGGGCCGTCCGGCTTTTCCGCTCGCCGGATCGATGACGACGAAGCTGATGCCCGTCTCATCCGGCGCCGCCGCCTGCCAGCCCATGCCGTGGATCGGAAACGACGCGACGCGCGACCACGTCTCGCCGCGATCCGTGCTCCGCTGCAGCCCGTCGTACCGCGACCCGAAATACAGGATCGACCGGTCGCTCGGATCGATCGCCAGCCGCTCGCCGACGCCCCGCCCCGGCTCGTTGCCACCCATGTGAAACGATGTCGGAAAGATCTGCCAGGTCCTGCCCCGATCCTCGGAGCGCAGGATCGCGGCAGGCTCGCGCGCGTACATTCCGGCGGCGACATACACGACGTTCGGATTCACCGGGTCGGCGGCGACACTCTCTATCCCGAAGTAGCTCGACTGAGCGATCGGGTCCTCGAGCGGGAGCCAGCGCTCTCGCCGCCCGCTCCAGCGATACACCCCGCCCATGTCCGTGCGCAGGTACGCGAGCCCGCGCTGCGCCCGGCTGAAGATGATGTCGGGCGCGAACCCGCCGCCGCCGACCGTGACGTTCCGCCAGACATAGCTGGCATGCGCCACCCGCAAAGGGGTCACCGCCGCCGAGGCCGCCGAGGCCGCCGAGGCCGCGGCCGAAGCCAGCACGCAAACAAACGCTCCGGCGCGGAGCGCCAGCCTCCCGCAACGGCCCGGTGTCCTCGTCATCATCAACCTCCCCGCTCGCGCCTGCCGCGCCGATCGCTTATGGTACCGCTCACAACCGCGCCGCGGCACGCCAGAGGCTAAACTCCACCCGTGCTCAAGAAGCATCCCTTCATCCGCCGCACCGTCATGGGCCGGCAGGTCGTGACCTACGGTCTGCCGCGACGGCCGTGGCAGGACCTCTATCACCTCTTCATGACCATGAGCTGGCCGCGGCTCTTCGCGACCTATGGCGGCGTCTTCGTGCTCTTCAATCTCGTTTTCGGGCTGCTCTACCAGGCTCAGCCCGACGCGGTCGCCAACCTCAGTCCCGGCGGGTACTGGGGCCGGTTCTTCTTCAGCGTCGAGACGCTGGCGACCGTGGGCTACGGCGACATGCATCCGGCGACGGTCTACGCGCACATCGTCGCCTCGGTCGAGATCTTCTTCGGCCTGATGGGGCTCGCGCTCGTCACCGGCTTGATGTTCGCGCGCTTCTCGCGGCCCACGGCGCGCATCCTCTTCGCCCGTCGTGCGGTGGTCCGGCAGTTCGACGGCCGGCAGACGCTCATCCTGCGCGCCGCCAACGAGCGCCAGAACGTCATCATGGAGGCGAGCGCGGAGCTGCGGTTGATTCGCGACGAGCGGACCGTCGAAGGCGCCCGGATCCGCCGGATCTACGACCTGCCGCTGCGGCGCAGCGAGCAGCCGATGTTCGTCTTCGGCTGGACGCTGCTGCACGTCATCGACGAAGCCAGCCCCTTATATGGCATCAACCCCGAGACGCTCGTCGCGGCGAAGGGGTATCTTCTGCTCACGATCGGCGGCACGGATGAGACCACGGGTCAGACGCTGATGTCGCGCCAGGAATATTTCCCGGCGGCGATTCATTGGAATCACGCCTTCGTGGACGTCTTCACGGCGGGCGAGGACGGCATCGACCACCTCGACTACACGAGATTCCACGACGTCGAGCCGCTCCCTGAACCGGGGCCGCCCGGCGAGCCGCCGCCGGGGCCGCGCCCGTAGCCGCCTATTCCGGCTTGGCTCCGAGGCCCGCGTGGGTCTCCTTGATGAGGAGGTCCACCACTGCCTGCAGCGCCTCCCGCCCGCTCGCGCCCTCGCTGCGCGCCTGCTCGTACGCCTTGATCTGCCGGTGCGCGCTCGTCCCGCCCGTGGCGATGGCCTGCAGGTGCTCGAGCTCGCGCAGGCATCCCAGCGCCGTCGCATCCTCGCGCAGCAGCGCGATCAGCTCCGCGACGAGCTGCGGAAACGCGATGAGCTCCCCGCGCGCGAGATCGAGCAGTTGCCCATCGACGCTGTAGCGCATCGCGCGCCAGCGGTTCTCCGCGATCAGCGTGTTGGGGTAGAGGCGCCAGCTGCGGTTCTCGAGCTTCAGCCGATAGAGGCATCGGATCAGCGACAGCGTCAGTGCCGTGACGCTCGCCGCATCGTCGATGCGGGTACAACAATCCATCACGCGCGTCTCGAGCGTGGGATGCAGCGACGCCGGGCGCACGTCCCACCACATCTTGCCTTCGTGCTCGATCATGCCGTTGCGGACCAGCATATCGAGATTGCGCCGCAGATCGGCGTAGCTCGCGAACCGCTCCGGCAGTCCGGTGCGCGGCAGCGAGCTCATGAGGGTCATCCGAAACGACATCAGTCCCGTCCGCTCGCCATCCCAGAAAGGGGATGAGCACGAAAGCGCGAGCAGGTGCGGCACGAAATACGTCATCTGGTTCATCAGGTCGACGCGCAGGTCATCGTCATCGATGCCGACGTGGACCCGCATGCCGCAGATCATGATGCGGCGCGCCGCCCCCTGCATTTCCTTGGCCAGCGCGAAGAACTGCTCGCGCTCGGTCGTGATCTGGCGAGTGGCCTTGGCGAAGGGATGGGTGGACGCGGCGATCGGCGCGCGGCCGAACCGGGCGGCCACCTCCGAGATGATGCTGCGCAGGCGCGCGAGGTCGCCGGCGGCCTCCGTCAGCGTGCGGCAGGGCCTGGTGCTCGCCTCGAGCTGGCTGCGCAGGAACCGCGGGCTCACCTGCCCGCCGGAGCGCTTGGCGCATTCCTCCAGCAGCGCCGCGGGCGGATCCGCGTCGACGTCGCGTGAGTCGCGCTTGACGAGCAGATATTCTTCTTGGATGCCGACGGTGAACGGCGGGTCAGAGCGGCTCATGACAGGACTGCTCCCGGGTACGACCTTGCCCCGGAACGTAGTGTAGCTTAAAGCGACAGCTTCTCGATCGGCTCCGGCCTGGCGAGGTAGTACCCCTGCGCGTAATCGATGCCGATGCGCTGCAGCTCATCGAGCACGGCCTGCGACTCGACACACTCCGCCACCGTCTCGATGCCGAGCGCCTTGCCGACCTTGCCGATCGCCTCGACCATGCTGCGGTCCACCGCGTCGTCGGCGACGTGGCTGATGAACTGGCCGTCGATCTTGAGGTAATCCACCGGCAGGGTCTTCAGGTACATGAAGGAGGAGAGCCCGGTGCCGAAATCATCCAGCGCGAACTTGCAGCCGCGCGCCTTGAGCTCCCGCATCACGAAGGTCGCGTTCGACAGGTTGGTCACCGCCGCCGTCTCGGTGATCTCGAAGCACAGCGCCTGCGCCAGCGTCGCATCGCCCACCTGCTGCAGCACGAAGTCGATGAACGACTGCTCGTTGAGCGAGGTGCCGGAGAGATTCACGGCGAGGAGCGGCAGCTCGAGTCTGGCGCTGTCGCGGACCTGACGTGCATCGGGGACGGCGCGCACCACGCCCCGTCCGCCGGCGCTCGCAGCCTGCGGCACCGCCGCGCGGGAAGCCCATTCCTTCAGCCGCTCGATGGCCCGCTGCACCACCCACCGGTCGATCACCGACATTACGTTGTAGCGCTCCGCCGCCGGGATGAACTCCCCGGGAGCCACCAGCCGGCCGTCGTCATCGCGCAGGCGCACCGTCAGCTCGTGGAACGCCGTTCCGGGCGCGCGCGCGATCGGCCGGATCGGTTGGAAATAAAGCTCCAGCCGGTTCTCCTCCGCGGCGCGGGTCACCCGCGCGACCCAGTGCATCTCGCGATGGCGGGGGTGGGAGATTCCGTCGGACTCATAGAGGTGCACGCGGTTGCGGCCCTCGTCCTTGGCCGCGTAGCAGGCGATATCGGCAGCGCTCATCACGTTCGCGACGCTTTCGGTCTCCGCCGTGATCTGGACGACGCCAACACTCGCACCCACGGCAAGCGTCGTCGCCCCCCAGACGAAACGAAAGTCGCGAATGGCTTGCCGCACGCCCTCCGCGACGCGAGTCGATTGCTCCACCGTGCAGCCTTCGAGCAGCACCCCGAACTCGTCACCGCCGAGGCGCGCGATGGTATCCGACGCTCGCACCCGCGACTGCAGCAGGCCCGTGACGTCCCGCAGCAGACGATCGCCCGCCTGATGGCCGCAGGTGTCGTTCACGACCTTGAACTGGTCGAGGTCGATGTAGAGCAGCGCGCAGGTGCCCTCCCCCCGCTGCGCGCTCAGCACCGCGGCGTGCAGGCGGTTGTCGAACTCGCGGCGGTTGATGAGGCCCGTCAGCGCATCGTGGCTCGCCTGATAGGAGAGCGCGCGCTTGAGGCGCCGCTCCTTGGTCACGTCGTGGAAGACGATGACCGCGCCGATCACCCGGCCCTGGCGGTCGCAAATGGGGGCCGCCGACTCCTGGATGGCGACCTCGTGGCCGAAGCGGGTGATGAGGACCGAGTGATCGGCCGGAACGCTGACCTCGCCGCCGCCCAGCACACAGAGCAGCGGATTCTCGATCGGCTCGCGCGTGATCTCGTTGACGAGGCTCAGCACCTCGCCGATGGGGCGGCCGCGCGCCTCCTCCAGGGTCCAGGCGGTGAGCGTCTCGGCGACGGGATTGATGTATTCGATGCGGCCATCCGCATCGGTACTGATCACGGCGTCACCGATCGACTGCAGGGTCACCTGCGCCCGCTCCTTCTCCGCAAAGACCGCCTGCTCGGCGCGCTTGCGCTCGGTGATGTCGGCAATCGTGCCCTCGTAATGCGTGATCCGGCCGGCTTCATCGCGGACGGCGCGCGCGTTCTCGAGGATGACGACCTGCTCCCCATCCCGCCGGCGCATCAGAAACTCCGCGCTGCGGATCTCGCCCTCCGACTCCACCCGGCGGATGAACTCGGCGCGGTCGGCCGGGTTCCAGTAGAGCGAAGCAACGTTCGGCAGCGCGTACAGTTCCTCGGCCCGGGCGTAGCCCAGGATGGCGACGAACGCGGGGTTGACCGACCGCAGCCGGCCGTCGCGGCTGCTCTGGTACACGCCCTCGATGATGGTCTCGAACAGCTCCCGGTACTGGGCCTCGCTCGCCCGCAACGCTTCCTCGGCGAGCCGGCGCGCGATGGCGATGCCCGCGAGCCGCGCGGCGTGATCGATGATGCGCAGGTCGCGCTGACCGGGCAGGCCCGAGGTCGAGTGGTAGACGCCCAGGGCGCCGAGGATCTTGCCGTCGGCCGCCTTGATCGGCGTCGACCAGGCGGCGCTGAGACCGGCCTCCAGGGCGAGCTCGCGCGGCTGCTCCCAGAAAGGATCGGTGGCGATGTCCGCCACCAGCACCTGCCGGCCGAGGTACACGCAGGCGGCGCAGGAGCCGTTGCGGATGTCGACGGCGCAACGCTCGAGCACCGCGCGCAGCTTCGCCGCCAGCCGCGGGGCGACCAGATACGAGAACGCTGCCGGATCGGCGGCCAGCACCGCGATCGAGCACACCGTGCCGACGCCCACCGACTCGATGAACTGGGTGATGGAAGCCAGGATCTTGGAGAGCGGCGCGCTGCCGGTGAGCTGCTCGAGCACGGCCCGCTCCGCGTGCGCGACCCTCTCGGTGAGCTCCGACTCCCGGGCGCGGTAGGCGAGCTCCGCGGCCTCATCGGCCATGAGGCGCATCGACTGCACGATGCCCCGCCGCTCGCCGTCCATCGCCTCGAACTGCAGGCTCACCAGCTTGAGCAGCACCCCGAAATCCGGCATCTCGAGACCGGTCCGCAGGGCGGCCTCCCTCACGATCGCCTGCACCTGGGGATGCAGATCGTCCGTAGCCGGGGCCGCGAGGCCCGGCTCCGCCCGCACCAGCGTCGTCGTCGCGGTGGTGCTCGGAGCACTCTCCTCGACCGGCGTCAGGGCTGTCTGCGGCGTGGTCATAAGGCTGAAGATCAGGGCTGCTGATTCGCGGCCGTCTGCGCGGGACCCTCCCCCACGATCACGGGGATGGTGAACGGCCAGACGACCGACCGGTCCGGGGACTGCACGGCCACCACCACCGACAGGGTGAAGAGCCCCGGCTTGACGGGCCGGACGGTCACCGATCCCAGGATCGGCGTGCCCAGTACCGGCTTGACGGCGGCGAGCGCCGGGCCGTTGCTGACGACCTGCAGACCGCTGCCGGGGGCGAAAGCCAGCTGCAGACTCTCGATGCCCGCGACGTTGGGGACCAAAGCATAGTCGATCTCGTCATCCTGGCCGACCTGCGGCCGGTCGCGGATGGAGAACATGAGGTTGACGGGGGACTGGCTGCGGCTCGGTCCCACGGCGTCCACCATGCCGGCCAGCTCCCTGGCCTGCGCATCGGCCTGCAGGGAGGCATACGCCTGGGGCGGGGCATGGGCCGCCTTGGCCGGCCGCGAGCCGCCGAAGTACCCGCACGCGGACAGGAGCAACGCTCCCGTCACGAGCAACCCCCTGAAAATAGTTCGCATCCGCAGCGTTCCGCGCAAATTCGGTTCTTGTTTGACAATAGCGCGAGCCGGGGTTCGCCCGCACGCAAATCGGTGAGTTTTCGTGACTTCCAACGCAGTTGCCCGGTCCGTCACCGTGACAGGAGCGGCGGCTCGTCGATCGCCGCCACCTGCTCGCGCAGGTCGTTGAGGTAGCGCTCCCAGTACCGCGGCTCCCCGAACCAGGGAAAGGCGCGGGGGAAGGCGGGGTCCGGCCAGCGGTGGCAGACCCAGGCGGCATGGTGCAGCATCCGCAGGCCCCGCAGGGGCTCGATCAGCCGCAGCTCGCGGAAGTCGAGGTCGGCGAACTGCTGGTAGCCCGCCGAGAGCGCCGCCCATTGCGCCTGCTGCTCCGCCGGCGTCCCGGACAGCAGCATCCAGAGGTCCTGGATGCGCGGTCCCTGCGCGCAGTCGTCAAGATCGACGAAGATCGGTCCCTGTTCGTGCCAGAGGAGGTTTCCCAGGTGGCAGTCCCCGTGCAAACGCAGGCGTCCGATGGGCGCGGCCTGCACGACCTCCCCATAGACCCGCTCGATGCGCTCGAGGAGCAGTCCGCTCACGCTCTCGTAGGCCTGCCGCAACCCCTCCGGAAGCAGCTCCGCCTCCAGAACCTGGGCCCGGGCCTCATAGCCCAGCCGCTCGATGCCGATGTCCGGCCGCTGCTCGAAGGGGCGCCGGGCACCCACCTGGTGAAGGCGCGCCAGGGCGCGGCCCAGGATCTCCCGGGCCTCGGGCGCATCCAGCTCCGGCGCCGCGCCGCGCAGGTAGGGGAAGGCCGCAAAGCGGAACTCACGGTGCCGGAACAGGGTCTGCCCCGAGACCGCCAGCGGCGCCGCCACGGGCAGCTCGGCGGCGGCCAGCTCGGCGGTGAAACGGTGCTCCTCGAGGATCTGGGCATCGCTCCAGCGCGCCGGGCGGTAGAACTTGAGGACCAGCATCCCTGGCTCGCCCCCTGGGGCGCTGCCGAGCTGGTAGACCCGGTTCTCGTAGCTGTTCAGGGCGAAGAGGCGCCCGTCGGGCTCGAGGCCCACGGAGCTCGCGGCATCGAGTACCCGGTCCGGCGACAGTCCGGCGAAGGGCATTTCCTCCGCCGATAAAGGCGTCACATGCCGTTTGCGGGTTTTGTTTATCATCGCCGGCCAGTCTGGCTCCAATTCATCGCAACGAACACCCATTCTGCATGAAACAGGCCACCATCCTCGTGACCGGCGGCGCCGGGTATATCGGCAGCCACGTGGTGCTCCAGCTTCGCGCCCGCGGGGAGCGGGTCGTCGTGCTCGACGACCTGTCGCGGGGCTTTCGCCAATCGGTGCTGGACACGCCGCTCGTGGTCGGCCAGGTGGGCGACCGGGAGACGGTGCTGAAGGTGCTGCGCGAGCACGGCGTAGACACCGTGATGCACTTTGCCGCCTACACCATCGTGCCGGAGTCGGTGCGCGAGCCGCTGAAGTACTACGGCAACAACACCTGCTCCACTCGCGCACTGCTCCAATGCTGCGTCGAGGCGGGCGTGAAGAATTTCGTCTTCTCCTCGACGGCCGCGGTATATGGGATTCCAGCGGATGGAGTGGCGGCAGAGAGCAGCCCCACCGCTCCCATCAATCCCTATGGGACGTCGAAGCTGATGTCGGAATGGATGCTGCGCGACGTGTCTGCGGCGTCCGATCTCAAGCACGTAGCGCTCCGTTATTTCAACGTCGCGGGCTCCGATTCTCAATGCCGCATCGGCCAGGCCACACCCAAGGCAACGCTGCTGGTGAAGGTGGCCTGCGAGGCCGTCGTCGGCAAGCGCCCGCATGTGTCGATTTTCGGTACTGACTACGCGACGCCGGACGGCACGGGGATACGCGACTACATCCACGTAGAGGATCTGGCGACAGCGCACCTGAACGCGCTGGATTACCTGCGCGGCGGTGGCACCTCCACCATCCTCAATGTCGGCTACGGCCACGGCTACAGCGTGCGGGAGGTGCTACGCAGCGTGGAGCGTGTGTCGGGCGAGCGGCTGCAGATCGTCGAGGAGCCCCGCCGGGCCGGCGATCCCCCCGGCCTGGTGGCGCGCGCCGACCGTATCCGCCAGGAGCTCGGCTGGAAACCGCGCCTCGACGACCTCGACACCATCGTACGCACCGCGCTCGCCTGGGAAAGGCGCTTGCTGCGAGAGCCTTGGGCGTAGAATCCCTCAAAATGCAGTGGGTTCGCCCCAAGTCCTTGAGCGGCCTGATGCTCTTCGGGCTGGGGCTGCTCGCCCTGCCGCTTCTGGTCGCCATCCTCACGGCCGCCCTGCAGATCCGGACGCTTGCGACCACTGGTCAGAAAATCGTCATCGAGGGCGTCACGGCGGCGCGGGCCAGCCAGCAGCTCTTCAGCCAGATCGCCTCTCTCGAGCGCACCGCGCGCCTCTACGACGTCCTCAACAACCCTCAGCTCCTTGATTCTTACAAGGAGGAGGACGAGACGTTCTCGGCCACCCGCGCGAAGCTTTACGTAGACGCGACGGTAGCTGCGCGTCAGACACTCACACAGCTTGCAGCGGTGCAGGGAAGCATCCGAACCGCCGTACTGACTACACCTGCCAGTACTGCCGCGACCGATACAGCGTCACTCACAAGACAGTTCGAGACGCTGAGCGCCCTCGTCGACAAAGTGGCGGAGCAGAGCAACGAGCAGATCGACGCTGAAGTCGCCTCGCTGCAGAGCCAGACCGACCGGGCCCGCAAACGGCTCTTCTGGGAAGCGGCGGGCCTGCTGCCGGTGACCATCATCGAGATCATCACCCTGACCCTGATCGTCGGCCGGCCGCTGCGGCAGATCGACCGCGCGATCAACGAGATCGGCCACGGCAGCATCAGCCATCCGATCAACGTGAAGGGTCCGCATGACCTCGAGCGCCTGGGCGCGCAGCTCGAATGGCTGCGCCTGCGCCTGCTGGAAGTGGCCCAGGAGCGGAACCGCTTCCTGCGTCACATGTCGCACGAGCTGAAGACGCCGCTCGCCAACATCCGCGAGGGCACGGAGCTGCTCATGGACGGGGCGGTGGGCGAGCTCGATCCGGCGCAGCGCGAGGTCACCGCCATCCTGCGCGACAACGGCATCAAGCTGCAGCGCATGATCGAGAACCTGCTGTCCTTCAGCGCCTGGCAGACCTCGAGCGTCGGCCTGGAGACGAGCGAGTTCCGGCTGCGGCCGGTGGTCAAGCAGGTGCTGGAGAACCAGCAGCTCACCCTCCTCTCCCAGCGCGTGCGGCTCGACGTGCAGGTGGAGGATGTGACGCTCGTCGCCGATCGCGGCAAGATCCGCCTCATTCTGGAAAATCTGGTGTCGAATGCCGTCAAATACTCCCCGAAGGGAGGCACCATCCACATCAGGGCGGCCACTGCCGCGAGCTCACTCGTCATCGACGTCGCCGACAATGGTCCCGGTATCCCGAAGGAGGACCGTGATCACGTGTTCGAAGCTTTCTACACCGGGCGGGCCGCCAAGAGCACGGCCGTCAAGGGCACCGGCATCGGCCTCTCGGTGGTGTTGGAGTTCGTCGCCGCCCACGGTGGCACGGTCGAGATCCTGGACGGGGAATACCCCGGGGCGCATTTCCGCATCCGGATGCCCATCAGCCTGGCGCGCGAGGGCCGTCCCGGCGACAGTCCGCAACGCCGGACCCAGGCCCATGCGGCGTAGGTCCCCGGCGACGCTGGCCGCCCTGGCGGCGGCGCTGCTGGCGAGCGGCTGCGCGAGCGGCCTGTTCACCCAGCCCTCCCCACCGCCCCCCAAGCCGGTCATCAATCGCCAGGCCGCTTCCTCCGAGGCGCTGGCGGAGGACTTCGCGGTGATGCAGAAGCTGCTCGCCGCCCAGCCGCCGCAGCAGCTGCAGATCGTCGGCTCCGCGGAGGAGGCCTTCCAGACCACCCCCACCCCGAGCCGCAAGCTCCGCCTGGCGCTGGTCCTCGCCACCCCCGACCAGGCGGGCTCGGACCTGCCGCGGGCGCAGCAGATGCTGCAGGAGCTGTCCGCCGACCCGCAGCCCACCCTGCTCCCCGGGGAACGGTCCCTCATCACCCTGGAACTGAAGCAAATTGGCGACTATTTGACGTTGCAGCAGGAAAACCGCAACCTCCAGGCTGACGCCGCCCGCGCCGGCCAGCTCGCAACCCTCAAGCACCGTCTCGACGGCGTCAACCAGGAGAACGAGAAGCTGAAGAGGCAGCTCGGGGAGGCCCAGGCCAAGCTGGCCGCCATCGCGAACATCGAGAAGTCGCTCAACGAGCGCAAACCCGGACGACCCAAGTGACCTTGACCCCCGGCAGCGTACTGACCGAGCAGCGCAAGATGACCACACCCCCCAGCCCTCCTAGCCAG
>JASHVV010000294.1 GCA_030044385.1 Gammaproteobacteria bacterium | reverse complement strand
TCCACAGCATCGGCGTCGTGAAGCGGATCCGCCCGCGGTACATGGTGAAGAGCCAGTTGAAGATCTTCACGCCCGTGGGCACGGCGATGATCATGGTGGTGATGCCGAAGAAGGCGTTCACGTCGCCGCCGTTGCCCATGGTGAAGAAATGGTGCAGCCACACCAGCATGGAGAGCAGCGCGATCGAGATGGTGGCGTACACCATGGACGTGTAGCCGAAGAGCGGCTTGCCGGAGAAGGTCGGCACGATCTCCGAATAGACGCCGAAGAGCGGCAGGATGAGGATGTAGACCTCCGGGTGGCCCCAGATCCAGATGAGGTTCAGGTACATCATCGGATCGCCGCCGAGGCTGTTCGTGAAGAAGTGCATGCCCAGGTAGCGGTCCACGGTCAGCAGGCCCAGCGTCACCGTGAGGATCGGGAACACCGCGACGATCAGGATGTTGGTGCAGAGCGCCGCCCAGGTGAACACCGGCATGCGCATCAGCGTCATCCCCGGAGCGCGCATCTTGAGGATGGTGGCGATGAAGTTGACGCCCGTGAGGGTCGTGCCGATGCCCGATATCTGCAGCGCCCAGATCCAGTAGTCGACGCCGACGTCGGGGCTGAAGTGCAGCTCCGAGAGCGGCGGATAGGCGAGCCAGCCGGCGCGCGAGAAGTTGCCCACGGCGAGCGACACGTTGACCAGGATGGCGCCCGCCACCGCCAGCCAGAGGCTCAGGTTGTTGAGGAACGGGAAGGCCACGTCGCGCGCGCCGATCTGCAGCGGCAGCACGCAGTTCATCAGGCCGATGATCATCGGCATGGCCATGAAGAAGATCATGATCGTGCCGTGGGCGCTGAACACCTGGTCGAAGTGCTCGGGCGGCAGGTACCCCATGTTGGGGCCGTAGGCCAGCGCCTGCTGCGAGCGCATCATGAGCGCGTCGGCGAAGCCGCGCAGCAGCATCACGCCGCCCAGGATGAGGTACATGATGCCGATCTTCTTGTGGTCGACCGACGTCAGCCACTCGGTCCACAGGTACTTCCACTTGCCGAGATAGGTGACCAGGCCCAGCACGGCGAGGGCTCCCAGCACCATGAACGCGACCGCGGGCATGATGATGGGGTTGGTGTAGGGAATGGCGCTGAGCGTCAGCTTGCCGAGCATCTCAATCTCTCCCGCCGGCCTTCGCCACGAGGCGGCCGGGCGCGAACTTGCCGTCGACGATCTGGGGGAACAGGCGGGGCATCACCTGCGAGTAATACGCGACCGGAACGTTCTCGCTCGGCTTCTCGAGGGTGAGGTATTCGGGGGCGCCGAGCGCCTGCGGCGAGGCTTTGACCCTGGCGAGCCATCTGGCGTAGTCGCCGCTCGAGAGGGCGAGCGCCCGGAACGTCATGCTCGAGAAGCCGTCGCCGCTGAAATTCGCCGACAGGCCGCGGTAGGTCCCCGGCTGGCTCGCCAGCAGGTTCACGGCCGTCTGCATGTTGGCCATGGCGTAGATCTGGCTGCCGAGCCGCGGGATGAAGAACGAGTTCATCACCGTCGCCGAGGTGATGTGGAACACCACCGGCACTCCGACCGGCATGGCCACCTCGTTCACCGTGGCGACGCCCTGCTGCGGATAGATGAAGAGCCATTTCCAATCCATGGCCACCGCATCGATGCGCACCGGCTGGACGGTGGCGGCGAGCGGCTTGAAGGGATCGAGCGCGTGCGAGGTCCGCCAGCAGATCGTCCCCAGGACGAGGATGATGGCGATGGGGATGCTCCACACCACCGCCTCGATCCGGGTGGAGTGCGACCAGTTGGGCGCGTACTGCGCCTTCTCGTTGGAAGCCCGGTAGCGCCACGCGAAAATCAGGATCATGGCGATGACGGGCACGACCACCAGCAGCATCAGGGCGGTCGCGATCAGGATGATGGTGCGCTCCTGCTCGCCGACGGGACCCTTGGGATCGAGCACCGCCCACTGGCAGCCCGACAACAGCAACATTGCGGGCAGAGGCAGCAAGCGGCAGAATCGGGCGATCCAGGAGCGGGCGGTGCGATTCATGATCGGGGCGTCATCGGGGCCTTTTTGAACGCCTGGAGCATGGCCCCGCCGCTTTGGCCAAGTCCTTAGCCCCCGCTGAAGCCGCCTTAATCGTTATTAAGGCGCAAGCGCAGAGTGACCGGTGTCACGGTTCCAGCGCGGTCGACATCGCCTCTTCCTCCGTCCAGCGGGCGCCGGCCTCCATCAGCGCCGTCAGCCGCTCGCCCGGGATGGCGCGGCGCAGGGTCGCGACGATGCCCGCCTGGATCTGCTGCTTCGCCGGACTGCGGCCGGCGAATTCCGCGGCGAAGAACGCCTGCGCATAGCCGATCAGCCGCGCCGCCCGCTCGAGGCGATTCTCCCGCGCAGCGATGGCCGCGAGGTGCTGCAGGCCGCCGGCGAGCAGCACGGCGTCGAGCTCGCTCTCCTGCGCGAGCGGCAGTCCCTCGCGCAGCGCGGCGCCCGCCTCTGCAACCTCGCCGTGCGCGATCAGATAGCCGGCGAGATTGCACAGCGCATGTCCGAGCAATCCGGTGCGCCGCGCGCCGCGGGCGAGCGCGACGACCTCGCGCGCCTGCGCGATCGCCGCCTCCAGCCGCCCCTCCGCGAATTCCACCTCCGCCTGGTAGAGGAGCGCGCGCCAGACCCAGAAGTCCGCCTTGGAGTGCGCGCCCACCGCGAGCGACTCATCGAGCAGCGCGCGCGCGACCTCGAATTCCCCGGCCACCGTACGCGCGATGGCGAGGTTGGTGAGGCACAGGGCGAGGCTCTTCGGATGCGCCGCGGCGCAGAGCAGCCGCCGCGCCTCCTCGAGGGCCGCCAGGCCTGCGGTGAGCTGGCCCGCCCGCGCGAGGTTCAGGCCGTAGAGACTGAGCGCCCGCCCGAGATCGAGCGGCTCGCCGCACTCGCGATACAGCGACACCGCGCGCCGCAGCGACGGTACCGCGCGCCCGCGCGGCTCGCCGGTCGAGATGAAGCCGTATCCGTAGCGCAACTGCGCTTCGACTTTTGTCGGCGTCGCCGGACTCAGCGCCGCGGTCGCGCGCTCGAGGCGCGCCCTGCCCTCCTGTGTCAGCGACAGGAGATACCACAGCACATACGAGGCGGCGGCGAGCTCGATACCGAGCGCCGGATCGCCGTCCGCCCCGAACGCCCAATCGAGCGCGATGCGAACATTGTCGATCTCCGGCGCCTGCGCCTCCAGCCACTGCACGGATGGAGTCTCCTCCCAGGTCCCCAGCGCGTTGCGCAGATGGTCGCGGAAGTGCGTCGCGTGGAGGCGCGCCAGCGAGCCGAACTCGCCGCTGTCGGCAAGCTTCTCCATGGCGTAGGCATGTGTCGTCTCGAGCAGCCGGTAACGCCGCACCGGACCTGTGCCATCGGCGACCACCAGCGATTTGTCCACCAGCTCGGCGATTCGTCCGATGACCTCCCACTCCGCGAGCGCCGAGTCCGCCACGACGCTCGCCGCGGCTTCCAGGCTGAAGCTGCCCGCGAACACGGCCAGCCGGCGCAGCACGATGCGGTCGGGCTCCGAGAGCAGCCGGTGGCTCCAGTCGAGTGTCGCGCGCAACGTCTGGTGGCGCGGCAGCGCCGTGCGGCGCCCGCCGGTCAGCACGTGGAAGCGCAGATCCAGCCGGCGGGCGAGCCCCTCTATCCCGAGCGCCGCGGCCCGCGCGGCGGCGAGCTCGATGGCGAGCGGAATGCCGTCGAGACGCCGGCAGACGGTCGCGACCGTCGCCACGTTGCGCTCGGTCAGGTTGAAATGCGGATCGGCCGCGCGCGCGCGCGCCACGAACAGCCTGATCGCATCGTGGCGCAGGGCGGCCGCGAGCTCGGCGGTCTCCTCGGCGGGAAACTCCAGCGGGCTCAAGCGATAGCTGCACTCGCCGTCGAGCCCGAGGGGCTCCTGACTGGTCGCGAGGATGCGGGCGCCCGGCACGGCGCGCAGCAGCGCCTCCGCCTCCCGGGCCGCCGCCCCGATCAGGTGCTCGCAGTTATCGAGCACCAGGAGCAGCTGGCGCCCGCGCAACGCCGCGGCCAGCCGCTCCGAGGTCCAGCGGCCGGCGCCGCTTTGCAGGCCGAGCGCGGTGTTGATGGCGCTCGCGGCCAGCTCCGGGTCGGTGAGCGGCGCGAGCTCCGCGAGCCAGACGCCGTCGGCAAACTCCTCGAGCATGCCCCGCGCCGTCTCGAGCCCGAGCCGCGTCTTGCCGATCCCCCCGGTGCCGAGCACGGTCACCAGCCGGTTGTGGCGCAGCAGCTCGCGCAGCGCCCTGAGGTCGCTCTCCCGGCCGATGAAATCCGACACCGGCGCCGGCAGGTTGGTCGGAGACTGCCGCACGGCCGCGGGCGCGGGCGCGCCGGACGGCAATGCGCGGCCCTCGGCATCGAGCGCGCGCACCTCGCCGGTGAAGCGGTAACCGCGCAGCGGGACGGTGAGAATGAGGCCGCGCTCCTCGCCGAGCGCCTTGCGCAGCGCCGAGACCTGCACCTGGATGTTGCTTTCCTCGACGACGGCGCCCGGCCAGACGCGCGCCAGCAACTCCTCCTTGGTGACGAGCTCGCCCTCCGCCTCGACCAGAATGAGCAATACATCGAACGCCCGGGAGCCGAGCGGAACGGGCACGTCACCGAGGCGCAGCTCACGCTGCCGGGTGAGGAGTCGAAAGTGTCCGAACTCGAGGCAAGCCGCGCCTCGCGCAGTACCGTGCATGAATGAAGCTGTTCCGGGGGATCCGGAGGGCTATGTGCGAGCGAAATCCAGGCCGGGAATTGTAGCGCAAAATCCCTGCTAGCCGTGCGAACGGCCTGCTGGCACAAGGGTCCCATAAGCCAAATCCGCCAGAAGGCCGCAGGCCGGTTTGGCCACTCGACGACACGCCAGCATCTGCTCGAGCTCCCGCGCGGGCACGGCGGCACTGTGCAGGAATCCCTGCGAGTGGCTGCAGCGCAGCCCCCGCAGCGCCGCGAGTTGCTCGGCGGTCTCGACACCCTCCGCGACGGTGATGAGGCCGAACGCCGAGGCCAGCTCGACGATGCTCGCGACGAGCGTGACGCTCGCCGCGTCCGCCGGCAGCCCGCTCACGAACGAGCGGTCGATCTTCAGCAGGTCGACCGGCAGCTTCGAGAGCAGGCCGAGCGAGGAGTAGCCGGTGCCGAAATCATCGAGCGCAACGCGGATGCCGGCCTTGCGCAGCTCGCGCAGTTTCGCGCTCGTGCCCTCCAGGTCCTGCAGCAGCGTCGTCTCGGTGATCTCGATGTCGAGCCCGAAGCCCGCAAGCGGCGCCAGCCGCTCGGCAAGCGCGAGCAGGCCGTGCAGGAACTCGCGCTGCCTGAGCTGCTGCGCCGACACGTTGACGGCGACGCGCATCGGGGCGCAGCCCCCCTGACGCCAGCTCTCGAGGTCTTCCACCGCCTTGAGCAGGGCCCAGTTGCCGAGCGGCACGATCATGCCGGAAGACTCGAGGACGGCGAGAAAATGCGCCGGCGGAACCAGGCCCTCGGTGGGCTCGCGCCAGCGCAGCAGGGCCTCGGCGCAGTCGATCCTGCCGCTCGCGAGGTCGATCTGCGGCTGGTAGTACAGCACGAACTGCTGCTCCTCGAGCGCGGTCCGCAGCTTGTGCTCGAGCACCACCCGCCGCACGTTCTCGCGGCTCATTTCCGGACGATACTCGAGGTAGCGCTCGCCGGACTCCTTGGCGCTCTTCAGCGCCGCCTCGGCGCGCTGCACCAGGATCCCGCTGCTCACGACATCGCGCGAGTGCTCCGCCGCGCCGCAGCTCACCGAGAGCCGGATCTCGCGGCCCTCGATCTCGAACGGCTCCTCGAGCAGCGCGGCCTCGAGCGCGAGCCGCGGGACGTCGGCGACCGCATCGGCCACCTGCTCGAGCAGCACGAAGGTGCCCGCACCGAGGTAGCCGAGGCGCTCATCGCCCCCGGCGTGCCGCTTCAGCCGCTCGACGATGCGCTGCAGGAGCAGATCGCCGCATCGCTGGCCATAGAGTGTGTTGATGCTGCCGAGCCCGCGCACGTCGAAGGCGATGACCGCGGCGCGCGCGCCGGCGGCCGAGCCCGGCGCCGGGCCGCCGCCCCGCGACCGCACCTGCCGGTCCGCCCGCTCGCAGAAGAGCGCCCGTTTGGCGAGACCGGTGAGCGGATCGAAGCTCGCCAGATACTCCGCGGCATCGGCCTTCTCGAGCGACTGCAGGGCGAACGACAGGCTGGAGCCAACATTCTCCAGCAGCCGCAACCGCTCGCCGTCGTCCTCCGGCGCGACCTGCAGCCCGCTCAGCGTCATCACCGCCACCGGCTTGCCGTCGACGATCAGCGGCATTGCGATCAGCGAGCGGATGCCCCGGGCCAGCAGTCGATCGCGCAGCGCGATCGGCGTATCGCCGCGGGTGATATCCGGGCACTGGCTGACTTTGCCCGTGCGCAGCGCGCGCCCCGAGAGGCTGCGATCGGCTCCGGTGCCGGTGCCGTCGCCGACCTCGATGCGCGCCAGCGTCTCGCTGTCCAGCACCATCGGGCCCGCGCGGCATTTCATCCACGCCCAGCGGTTGGTGCCGTCGACCACCCACACCGCCGCGCCGAAGAAGCCACCGAGATCGGTCACGAGCTGACACGCCTCCTGCAACAGCTCGTCCCGGTTGCGGATGCGGATCACCGCGGCGTTGATGGCGCTGTGCAAACGGACGATCTGCGCCAGCCGGTCGAGCTGTTGCCGCTGCCGGCGCATCTGCTCCTGCGTGCGCAGCGCCTTCAGGCCGAAGGCCAGATCGGCCGCGAGCTCCTCGAGGAGCGCGAGCTCCAGGCGGTCGAAGGCATCGGGACAGTCGGCGTAGAGACAGAGAGCGCCGACACACTCCTCGTCGAGGAGGAGCGGCAAGGCCACAGAAGACCGATAGCCCTCGCGGTCCGCCGCCTCCCGCCAGGGCGAGAAGTCGGGGTCGGTGTCGATGCGGCGGCACACCTGCGCTTTGCGCTCGCGGATGGCGCGGCCGGTGGGGCCCTGGCCCCGCGCATCGCCGCGCCAACTGACCTGCAGCCGGTCGAGATAGCCGCCGCCCGGGCCGGAATGCGCGGCGACGCGCACGGCGCAGGCGGGCTCCGGGTCCGCGAAGCCGATCCAGGCCAGCCGGTAGCCGCCCGGGCCGGTCAGGATCCGGCAGATATCCGCGAGCAGCTCCGGCTCATCGCCGGCACGGGCGAGCGCGCGCGTGCAATCGATCAGCATCCGCAGCTCGCGGTTGGCCTTGGCGAGCGCGGCCTCCGGGCAGGTCGCATCGGGAAGCGGCGCGCCGGAGGAATGACGCCCGGAGCCCGCCTGGGGCTCATTCTCGCGACTCGCGACGCTGTCTTCGACCGGCCTCAACTGACCCCCGCCGACTCGTTCCGAGCCTACACCAACGGGGGCCCGGCACGTGTGAGCGGTACCGTCATCCGCCTCGCCGCGGCGCCGGCCGGCCGCGGCACGCATTCATTCCGTGACTCAGTTCACACGGAATGCGCGCAGGCTGTGCGGCTCGATCTGCAGCTCGTATCCAAACTGCGTTCCGGCCGCGGGCGCCGCCGGTGCCGGCTCGCCGTCGGATCGCGCCCCGGTCGTCAGATCGGTGAGGTGGGCGAAGCCGCCGACGACCCGGACGGCGGCGGGATGGTCGAGATAGGACTCCACCACGAAGGTCCCGTTGCCGTACTCGAACAGACTGACTTGCGCCGGCCCCTCCAGCCTCACCGGCAGGTCCGCAGTCAGATACCGGCGCAGCGCGTTCAGCACCGGGGCCGGCAGGGAGTAGAAGTCGTTCATCTCCTCCGGCACGGCCACGACATACAGCTCACCCTTGCCGTAGCGATCCATCAGCAGGAGCGGCACGCCCGCCTGAGCGTCGATGCCGCGCAGGACCGCCCACTCCTCGTTGGTGTAGAAGTGGATGAGCGGGAAGAGAACGGGCTTCGAGCGGCCGAGCACCGTCCCCCCGCCGAAGCCGAATCCCTCGACGTACCGGGTGACGGGCACCACGTTGCGCGTCACGCGCATGTCGGTGACCTGGTCGAAGCCCTTGTCCTGGATCGCGCGCAGCAGGCCGGAGGTGATGATCACGTTGTCGCCGCCCCGCAGGTGCCGCTCGATCTCCGGCACGATGTTGCGGTCGGTTGCCGCCGCCTGCGTCAGGAAGACCGTCTTCGCCCGCGGCCATTGCGGATACATCTCGATCGGGATGCCCGCCATGCCGAGCGTCTCCGGCAAGAAATCCTCGCCGGTCGAGTCGTAGGGCCGATAAGTCGCCAGTCCCACCGGCTCTCCGAGCGCGACGGCGATGTCATCCGCCTTGCGCAGCGAATACTCGACCACGTCCGCGAGCAGCGGATCGCTCGCGCCGGGCATTCCCGGCAGGCCGCCGCAACACCGGCGCGCCATGTCGAAGTAGTCGAAGGTGGTCGGCAGGCGCGCCCAGGCTGCGCGGTTGCCCGGATCGGCGATGCGCAGCAGGTCCGTGTACTCGAAGAGATTGATGGCGGGCGCCTTGGCGAGAATCGTGTCCCAGAGCTGGCTCGCGTAGCGGTCGAGGTCGTGCATGGCGATGGGATCGACCCAGCCGCCGCCGTTGCGGCCCGGGGCGATGTTCTCGAAGTAGCGGAAGATCTCGTAGCTCTCGTAGGGCCGCAGCTGCTGGTCGGTCGTGGACGCATAGCGCGTCTCGTCGCCGGTCCAGATCTCCGGAAAGATCTGCGGCTCGTTCTTCAGGTCGAACCCCATCTCCTGGAAAAAGGGATAGAAGTTCGGGAACTTGATGATGACCTTGACGTGGGGGTTCGCGGCCTCGGCGGGCTTCAGGATGAGGTCGCGCGAGACCTCGTCCATGGTGCGCATGCGGAACTGAGCCCAGCTCTGCTTGCCCTTGGCGGCGATGTCGGAGTCGCTCTTGGTGTTGAAGAAGTAGAGATCGTCGAGCACGAACGTGTCGAAATGCCGCGCCAGCAGCGCGGACATGCGGCTTGCGAGCTCACGGTCGTGGGGCACCGTGTAGTCGAGGGTCTGGAATTGCGCGCTGTGTCCGGCCCCGAGCATCGCCATCCCGCCGGCGACCGCCACGCCCTGGGAGACGAAGAACCGCTTCACCCGCGCCAGGGTCGCATCGTCGGTGCTGACGCCGGAGCGATAGTCCTCGATGAAGACCTGATCGACGTGCAGCTTGCTGCTGATGGTCTGCCAGCTCGAGCGCATCCAGGCCGGGTCCTGGGCCATCCGCTGCACAACCTGCACGGGAATGTAGACGGTGACCTTGAAGCGATGGAAGGGCAGCGGCGCGGCGCTTGCCGCAGCCGCGTCCGCGGGCGCGGCCCGGCACGGTCCGCAGACACCCATGGTCGCGGCGAGGATGAGGAGCGCGGCGGGGATCGGCCAGCTTCGGCGTAGCATCGTTGTTCCTTCTTTCCCTGGGACTTTGGATTACGGTCCCAGCGCTTAAGGTAGCGCTACCACCATACACCCGGAGACCCTCCAAGGGAAAGACGCCCTGAGCTCTGCGTCCAGGCACAGGGATGTGCCCCGCCGCCGCAGGTGGCGGAGCCTCGGGCAAAAAACCGCGTTTTTTGCCCGAGGCGCGCTGGGCCGGGCAGGAGCCCGGATCCAGCGCCCTTGAACTAGCCCGGCAGCGCGTCGATCAGCGCCGGCAGCTCGTCGAAACTCTCGAGCGCGGCCAGGCAGGGGATCCCCTGCGCCGGGCCGCGGCGGTAACCGTGCTTCATGAGCACGAAGGGCACGCCCGCCGACTGCGCCGTCGCCGCATCGACCTCGCTGTCGCCCACCAGGAGCGAGCGCTCCGGCCGGGCATCGAACGCCGCCAGCAGGTGGCGCAGCACCCGCGGGTCGGGCTTGCGGAACGGCAGCGAGTCGCCGCCGATCACGCGGGCGAAGTATTGCGCCAGCCCGAGGCTCTCCAGGATGACCGCGGTGATGCGCGCGGGCTTGTTGGTGCACACCGCGAGCGGGACGGCCGCCGCGCACAGCGACCGCAGCGCCCGATCGGCCCCCGGAAAAGCGGCTGTCAGCGAGGTGGCGTCGGACTCGTAATGCCGCATGAAGGCCTGCGCGGCCGCGGCGGGGTCGACCGGCCCGCAATGCCTCGCCGCCAGGGCGCGGGCGACCAGCGTGGCGACCCCGTCGCCGATCATCCGCCGCACGTCCGCAACCGGGAGCGGCGCGCAGCCGAAGTCGGCCAGCATGCTGTTGACGGCCGCTGCCAGATCGGCGGCGCTGTCGATCAGCGTGCCATCGAGGTCGAAGACGACGAGAGAAGGCGGCAAGGCGCCTACGCCGGCCGATCCGGCTGCCCGAAGAGCACGGGCCGATACCTCGCGCAGGCCTCGACACGGCCGGGGAATCGATCGCTGGAGCCGGGCGGCATGACCGCATTGTACGCGCGTTGCGCCAGCCAGGCCCCGCCGCTGCCGCCCGGCTGAAGGTCCGCGGCCCAGGGTATGGCCCTGGGCCGCTCATTCACTTGCTTGCGCGCGTCATTGCTGCTGCGGCGCAAACACCACCTTCGTCGTCCACTCGGGCATGCCCGGCACGTCGGTGTCGATCACCAGGTTGGCCTGGGCACGCCGCTCCCTGGATGCGAGCTGGACGGCAGTCGGTATGCCGCAGGAGGCATCGAGCGGGAAGCCGCTGACGATGCTGATCGCCTTCGCCGCCGCCACGTCCGCCTTGTCCTGACTCACAGGCTCGAGGTGCGCGCCGGTGATATGGGCATTGGCGTCGGTGACGATGTCGTACTGCACCGATCCCTGCCAGGAGCGCGTCTTCTTGTCGGGTTTGCCGGATGTGTCGATCGGCGGCGCCTGCGCCGGGCCGAGCGGCGGCGGCGTGAGCGCGATCTGCCGCGGCTGCGCCGGGTAGACCTCCTGACTGCTCGTCACGCCCTGCAGCCGCCAGACCGCCAGGTACTGCACCGGGAAGCTGCTCTGGCACTTCACGGGGAACATCGTCTGGTAGGTGCCGTCCGTCCCGGCCGTCAGCGGGACCTTCTGCCCGCCGGAGAGCAGCCACAGGTACACCGGCTGGCTCACCATGGCGCCGCTGGTCACCTTGACCGTGATCGGATACATGCCGATCTCCGGGTTGACCGGGAATTTGCCCGGAGTCTCGTCCTGCAGCTGCACACCGCAGCCGGCCAACGCGAGCGCGACCGCCGCGAGACAGGGAAAACCGATTACTCTCCGCATGCCGCCCCCTCTTGATGTTTTGGGCGCCGAGCCTCTCGGATCGGCAGCGGAAGAGTTTGACAAGTCAGGCCGGCCGTGGCAAGGGCGGGGCCTCAAACGAAAACGGGGGTCCGCCTTGGAGGCGGGCCCCCGCTCGTACTGCGCGCGGCGCTTACTTCTTCTTGCGGGCGCCGGCTCTCTTGGCCGCCCGGAAGGAAATCCCAGCCCGCATGGCCTTCTGCTGAACGGCCGCCGCGGTACGCCCGAGCTTCTTCGCAACCTCGCTGGTCGGAGTTCCCGCTTTCGCGAGCGACTTCAAGGTCTTCAGCTCACTGGCGCTCCAGGACGCGCCATCGTTCGGGGGACGTTTCGCCATTACTCGATACTCCAGAAAACACCCAACTGTAGGGTCGGGGAGGAATCATACACGATTTTTTCCAAAAAGGCGCGCCCAACAGCATCGAGCCCGGCCGAATCGACATGTTGTAGGGTCGGGTCAGTTGGAGTGGACAGTGAGCCAGCGCTTCGGCTCCAGTCTGGAAAGACCGCTCGTTCCCCGGCGCCGGCCGCCAGCGGTAACTTTTGCAACACTCCAGCCCGTCCCGCGCGCGGGACAGTCTGTTACGGTTCGCAGCAGGCGATGTCGAAGGCCCGCCGGAGGCCGAGTCGGGGTCGTCCGGCGGCGCCGGCGGCGCCGCACGGACGCTCCTGTCGCCGAATGGCGTCAGGAAATTCCAGCTCCATCCGAGGGGGATACCGGCTTGATGCTCGCCGGCCGGATAACCCCCCCCTCCCGGCGGTCAGTAACGGTAGTGGTCGGACTTGTAGGGACCGGCCTCGTCCACGCCGATATAGCGGGCCTGCGCCTGCGTCAGCGCCGTGAGCCGGGCATCGAACCTGGTGAGCTGCAGCCGGGCGACCTTCTCGTCGAGGTGCTTCGGCAAAACATACACGCCGACCGGGTACCGGTCCGGATGGCCGTAAAGCTCGATCTGCGCCAGGGTCTGGTTGGCGAAACTCGAGCTCATCACGTAGCTCGGGTGGCCGGTCGCGCAGCCGAGGTTCACCAGCCGGCCCTCGGCGAGCAGGATCAGGCG
>JASHVV010000293.1 GCA_030044385.1 Gammaproteobacteria bacterium | reverse complement strand
TGCGGTGCACCACGAGGTCGGGGTAGCGCCGGATGGGCGAGGTGAAGTGCGCATAGTGGCCGAGCGCCAATCCGAAATGGCCGATGTTGGTCGGCTGATATACGGCCTGCGGCATCGCGCGCACGATGAGCGACTCGATGAACGGCCGCTCGGCGGTGTGACCCAGGCGCCGGGCGATGGCCTGAAGATCCCGGGTCGTGACGGTCTCCGGCAGATGCGCCTCGATGTCGAGCGCCCGAAGCGCTCCCGTCAGCCGGTCGAGCTTCTCGGGATCGGGCTGGCCGTGCACCCGGTAGAGCGTGGGGGTGTGGGTCTTCTCCAGCTCCTGCGCGACGGCGACGTTCGCCAGGATCATGCATTCCTCGACCAGGCGGTGGGCATCGTTGCGGGTACGCAGCTCGATGCCCTTCACGCGCTCCCCGGCGTCGATCACGAACTCTGCCTCGGCGGCATCGAAATCGAGCGCGCCGCGCTTGCTGCGTGCCTTGTGCAGGGCGCGATAGACATCCACGAGCACCAGGAGAGGCTCCACCAGCGGCCCCAGCTGCTCGCGCGCGGCCGGGCGCCCTTCGAACAGCGCCGCGTTCGCGAGTGTGTAGGTCAGGCGCGCCGCGGAGCGCATCACCGCCGGATAGAACCGCGCGGACTTCAACACTCCCGTCCTGGTGATGACCATGTCCGCGGCGAAGCAGAGCCGGTCGACCTTGGGCGCGAGCGAGCAGAGGTGATCGGAGAGAGCGGTCGGCAACATCGGCAGCACGCGTGTCGGGAAATACACCGATGTGCCACGCTGCAGGGCTTCCGCATCGACTTCCGTGCCGGGCCGAACGTAGTGGCTGACATCCGCAATCGCGACGATCAGGCGAAAGCCCGCGGGATGCGGCTCCGCATAAACGGCGTCATCGAAGTCGCGTGCGTCCTCGCCGTCGATCGTGACGAGCGGCAAGTCCCTGAGGTCCTCCCGGCCTTCCGCCTCGCGCGGATCGACCCGATCGCCCCAGGCCTGCGCTTCGCGCAGCGCATTGGCGGAAAAGCTGTGCGGAAGATCGAAGCGCGCAATCGCAGCTTCCGTGGCGAGCTCCACCGGGCGGTCGGGGTCGAGCCGCTTTTCGATCCGGGCGTGCGCCGGCGCCGCGGCGCCACCGTGCCGGGTGATGCGCGCAATGACCCAGTCCCCGTTGCGCGCGCCGTTGAGCGCATCGTGCGCGACCGAACATCGAAGTTGCAGACGCCGGTCGGCGGCAGTGACCCATGCGGTACGCCCCAGTACCTCCAGGGTCCCCAGAAACGCGTTGACTCCGTGCTCGACCACTTGCTCGACCGAGCCCAGCCACCGATTGCTGGCATCGCGCGACAGCCGCACGCGCAGCCGGTCGCCGTGCATGACTCCGCGCATCTCGGGCGGCGGCAGAAAGACGCTGTCCTTCATTCCCTCGACCCGCAGGAAGCCGTATCCCGCGCGGTGGGCGCTCACCTGGCCTTCGACGACACCGCCGTCATGGGCACCGGCGGAGCCGCGGCCCTGGGCTTTCGGCGTCCGCATCGGTCGGCCACCTTGCGTCGCCTCATTGGGCGGTCCCTTGCGCCGAGAACCGGCCGTTTCGGCTCTGATTCCGCCATCTCTCCGGCCATCGGCCTGCCCGTCACCCGTGCCCTTGCGGTGCAGCGCGGCCCGAGCCTTGGGATGGGGTCCGGACTTGCGGTCCCGGCGCCCGAACTTGCCTCTACGCGCTTTCAATTGACAGCTCCCGACCCCCTGCGTAGATTGCGCGCGCCCTCGATGGGCATTCCGGTCGTCCTGCCCGGGTGGCGGAATTGGTAGACGCACTAGTTTCAGGTACTAGCGGGTAACACCGTGGAGGTTCGAGTCCTCTCCCGGGCACCAATAATTCTTTATTTTTCAATAACTTAAATCCTAATTTTGATTGAGTCCGAGGCATCCATCGGGTCCCTCGGGTGGATGATCGCGGCCGGATCGTTAGTTTTATTTTTCACCTGACCGCGGCGACATCCTAGCAGGGCTTGATCGGGGCGGGGTGGGGGAAATTCAAATCGGAGCCTCGCGCCGCATTCGCCTTTGCTCACGGGCTATCTCCGCGTGCTTGGTTTCATCCGGCTCGGCTTTTCCTTTTCACTATTCCCTGGATGGGGCGTGCGGTCCTTCCAACAGCCAGATTGGGCGCCCGGCTAGGATTTTGGCTCCGGGAAGTCCTTCAGCGCATTTCTGACCGCAGCCAGAAGGTTAGGTGCATGTCTGACCGCAATGTCATAGACCTTGTTGTGATCGATCTCCGCATAGCCGTGCGCCAGAACGTTCCTGAAGCCGATAACATCGCGCGAATGAGGAATCTTTGCTGCGATTGATGGAGCGACCTTGTAGAGGCTGTTCATTGCCTCACCGCAAATCTCCAAGACTCGCTCCACGGCCGCGCGGGTCTTCTCATCCGCGAGATATTGTTCCAGGTCATAGTCCCCGATAAAGCGGACCGCCGCATCGGCGTAGTACTCGATGTCCTCGAGATAGATGCCCGGGTCACGCTGCGGCATAGACCGGCGACTTACTCTGTTCGATATAATGGCGTAAGCGGCGGTTTCGGATTGCGCGAAGCTCGACCAGGTCGACGCGCCGGCCCAGAAGACCCTCGAGCGCCTCCTTGAGGTCCAGAAAATTGGCGAAACTGTCAGCCACCTGCGGCTCGAATTCGACGAGCAGGTCGACGTCACTACGATCGGGATCAAAGTCCGGACGCAGGATCGAGCCGAACAGCTCGAGTTTCCGCACGCCATAAAGGCGACAGAGTCGGCTGATGTGCTCGAGGTTGTCGTCGATCAGCGGACGCATGGTTCCTGAACCGCTTAAGAACTCGGTCGAACTATTATTTTACCTGGGTACGCGCACAACGCGCAGAAGCGCTCCCGTAAACCCGATCAGGCATATCCCCGGTCGGCTGAGCTGCTGGGCAACTCTGCGGGTAACTCGAGCAGCCTATCAATCTAAGTATTTGATATTTAAGGTCTTTTTTGATAAATTACAGCAACGCGCTGGAGCACCGGGTACTCGAGTACCGAGCGGCAAGCGACTGCGCTTCGTCGAGCGGGGCTGCGCCCCTTATCGCACTCGTGGCCGAGCGGTTGCAGGCACCGGTCTGCAAAACCGGCGAGCGATTTGCTCCGCGCCAGTTCGAATCTGGCCGAGTGCTTCACTTCCTGGCCCTCGGGGTCACCGCGTCGGCGGTCGTGGATCCCCATGGCGGACGCGCAGCAATCCTGGCGATATCACGGCTTGTAGCCTTGCCACACCCACTGCAGCGCCTCCGGCAGCGTCTGCTCCTGCACCTTGCGTTCGCAGTGGCCGGCGTCGAGTGCGAACACATACTGGTACTGGTATCCCTTCTCCTCGAGCACGGCGGCCATGCGGTGGTTGGCGATCACCCAGTCGTGCATGCCGTCGCGCATGACATTCGGATTCAGGAGATCGCGATCGCCAGCCTCCATCCACATGCGGATGGGTTTGGGTCTGGCGTCGGGGATGATCGTCTCGTGGTAATCCCAGGCGCCGCCCGGATTGGCCGCGTTGAACGGCCATTGCTGATTCACGAACGTGCCCGAGTAGCTGATGACGCGGTGATACCACTCCGGGTGGAACCACGCCATCGTGAACGCCGCAGCCGCCCCGGAGCTGCAGCCCATCGCAGCGCGTCCATTGGGATCGTGCGTGAATTCGACGTGGTAATGGGATTCCACCTGCGGCAGCACTTCGTGCTCGATGAACTCGGCGTACTTGCCTGAGACAGTGTCATATTCAAGGCCGCGCTCGCTGCCCTGCGCATCGCCGCCGCCGTTCTGGATCATGACGGCAATCATGGCCGGCACGCGGTGCTCATAGATGAGGTTGTCGAGCACGTGGGGAAGCATCATATCGGGGTCACCGAGCGCCGGCCCGTCGTTCACGACGAGCAAAGGTGCCTTCGTACCGCGCCTGTACTGCGCGGGTACGTAGACCGTGATGGCGCGCCGCCAGGGCTCGGCATGGGTCTTGACTATGAGTGTCCTTGGATTGTCCGGATCCACTGTTCCGAAGACATCACGCGCAATTCCGGGATAGAGCTTGCTGTCTGTTGAATCCATCACGAACTGGCGCACCGCGCCCTGTGGCCGGCCTTCGACAGGGCTGGCGTCGCGGGTCTCGTAGTCGGGACCGATCTCGAAGTCGCCGTTGCGGTCCGCGGGCGCGTTCGTGCCGGCGCCCATGACGGTCCAATGGGGCGCACCCGGGCCATTCGCCGGGCGCGTCGGTGGCGTCGGAGAGACGGGTGCGGCAGCTGCCGGCGCAACGGTTTGCGCAACAGCCTGGATCGACACCGCGAACAACAGGGGCGCCAGGACAGGTATGGCTTTCATGTGCTGGATCATAACGGTTGCCGATGGAGACCGCAGTGCCGGACCACGGTCAGCGCGTGGGCCGATCAGGGAATGGCCCCTTTCCAAGCTCTGTAATCACGGCTGGTCAACGAGATGCGGTCACCCGATTGACCGGTCCATCCCTGCGAGCTTCCCAGCTCATAAGTGCTGCGCGGCTGCACTTGGATTGCGAACTTCCTTGCTTCCCCCTGCCCCTGATGCCCGAGTGTCGCCGTGAATGAGAGTGCGTGGTCCGATTCGTTCTCGAAGATCAATACAAACCCGGACCCAGGCATCTGCGACCGGAACCGAACAGTAACGGGCAGCGGCGGCTGCAGGACTTGAAACGCGTACCAAATGAGGGCGCCAACGAGTACGACCATCGCGGCCAGCTTGGCCGGCGTCAGTCGCTTCACTCCCGGCACGCTATCGGTGTCCCGAGCCCAAGGTGGTCATGCGGCGAATGATAAGCCCCGCTCCGCGCAGGCGAAAGTGCGGCCCGAATAGTGGATCCGTCCTCGTCAGCGGCCGATGAGCACGGTGGCCACCGGCTTCCACCATGGACTCACATACATCCATGCTGCGGCGAATTCGAGTCCCAATCCCCAAACCGCGCCCAAGACGTAAGCGGAATAGAGTCGGCCCCTGCCGATCAGGTCGTAGGCGCCCAGCAGGATGATGAGAAGGAAGTCGCTGAGATACAGCTGCGCCCAGATTCCCCAATAGCCGTCACCGAGGAGCTTTTCCAGGCCGGGAGCCCACCAGCGGGAGAAGCCCGCGTCGGCGATGCAGATGGTGGCGAGGATGATGAGGCGCTTGTGGGTATCCGGATTCCTGCGCCGCGCGATGGCCAGACCGCCCAGCACCGCGAACGCCAGCATGTCCGCAAGCTGAATGCTGAAGAAAGACGGGTCGCTGCGGGGCGTCCCGAAGGCGTCATAGTCGACGACCACCGAAGTCGTGATACCCAGCACGATCATCGCGCCATAGAGCGCCGTGCCGGCCATTCCCAGCTCCCGATGAAGATCCACTCTCCGGAAGCGGACGAGCAGGATCTGGGCGGTCAACAGGCAGAGCCAGCTGACGAACACGGCGCCGTGAAAATAGACCACCGCGGGGAAAAAATGGTGGACTCGGGCACGGTGGACGATCTCCGGCACGAATCCCATCAGGATTCCGAGCCAGATCAGCGCCACCATCAGCAGAAAGAAGTTTTGATCCCGCCGGCGATGATCGCCGACTGCCGGCGAAACACGGCCGCTCTGCGCCGGCTCGATCAGTTCGATTGCCATGATACCCCGCCCAATGAGTCGGTGTTGCTCTCAGTTCGGTGGATCGTGCCGCTGCAGGAACGCCACGGTCGCCTGCAGCATCTGCAGCCGGGTCTCGCCGCTCGACAGCCAATGATCTTCCTTCTTCAGGGTCACCAGCTCGACATCCTTGTTCTCTTTCTTCAGGGCGTCGAACATGATCTGACTCTGCTCGAAGGGCACCACCGTGTCGTCGCGGCCGTGGATCAGCAGCACCGGCGCCCTGACCGCATCGACATGCTTGATGGGAGAGATGGCGTCCAGCGTCGGGTCGCTGCTGCCGGTGACGCCCCAGAAGCGGTCCCAGTAACGGTCGACCAGCCTGGCGTCCGCTCCACCCCTCCCCTCCCATTGCAGCATCCGCGAGAGATCGGATATTCCGGCAACGGAGACGGCACACCGGTAGACCGCCGGCTGGAGCGTCACGCCGGCGAGTGCCGCATAACCGCCGTAGCTCGCCCCGACGATGCACACCTTGGCAGGGTCGACGATGCCCTGTTTGACGAGATAGTCGACGCCATCGGACAGGTCCGTCTGCATCTTGCGGCCCCACTGGCCGAAGCCGGCCTCCAGGAGGCGCTCATTGACGTTGGAGCCGCGATAGTTCGGCTGCAGGACCGCGTAACCCTGGTCGGCCAGCGCCTGCGACCACCAGTCGAATTCGGCCGTATCCCGGATGGCCGGCCCTCCGTGGGGCAGAACGACCAGCGCCAGACCATGGGCCGGCCGATCCGGCGGCAGAGTCAGATAGGCGTGAATCGGCAGGCCGTCACCCGCCGGATAGGTGATCGGCTGCACGGCCAGCGGCTTGTCGATTCCCGCATAGACGTTGCCGATCGGAACGGCCCCGGGGTTGACGAGATCGATGAGTATGTATCGATACCCGTATGTCGGCCCTTGCACGAGCACCACGACCTTCGAAAAGTCGCGCGCAGCGGAAACGAGCCTCACCGAGTTGCCGGCGAACGCTTGGACGATGGCGCTCCAGCGGCGGCTCGTGGTGGGATCGAAGAACGTGTACTGCGGCGAATCGACGATATTCACTCCGCCGATCATGACGCCGGTGAGCTCATCCCACAGCGGTCTGTCGAAATCCTCCGCAGCGGGCATGGCCGAGACTTTTTTGTCATCGATCGACAGCAGCTGCCACAGCCGGCCACCGTTCTCGATCGACTCGATGAGCACGGTATCGGCCGGCGGTCCAAACCCCAGAATGTCGGGTATATCCACCGGGGCATGGCCCGCAAGCGCTCCCGCGGGATCACCGCCGAGCGGAGCGACGCCGACGGTCCAGCGCTCGGTCTGCCGGTCGTAATCCCGCTCGGCGACGACCCGGCCCTGGCTGTCGATCTGCCATTGCGTGAAGACCGAGCCTGTCCTCACGAGGCTCGTGAGTCCGGAAGTCAGATCGCAGCGAAACAGCGCGATCGCGTTCTGCGAGTCGGCCATGCTGTCGTCGGGCGCGGCTGCGTACAAACCCGGCACGAACACCATCGTGTGCCCATCGATGCGCCGCACCACAGGCTTACCGACGGTGATGTTCACGACCTTGTTCTTTTCCCCGAGCGTATCGCCCGGCAACGGGCGCAGCTCGTTGCTCGAGACTTTGTAGTCTCTCAGGAGGAACCACTCCTCGCGGTATCCGTACATCCCCGCGGTCACGGAGGTCGAGATCAGCAGATTGTCGCTGTCGGCCCATTCGATGCGGCGCAGCTTCGTCTGACCGGCCTTGATCCAGCGAATCACCTTACGGTCCGCGACGTCTGCCACGAAGACGACCCTGAGGTCACCCTGTGTACGGACGTAGGCCAACCGGGTGCCGTCGGGCGAGATCGCCACGTCCTCGATGCTGGGCAGCTGGCCGTAGACGCTCAGCGCCGCCGCGCCGCCGCGCGGCGCGGCGAGCAGACCCATCAGCGCAAGCAATGAAACGCCGATCAGACGTGTGCCGGCAGACGGCGCCGCCGGCGCGCACGGACGACTTCCACGCATGTCCCTCATCCCCCAGGAATCTTGTGTTCTTGGAAAGCTCCCCCAGTGTATCGCACGTCAACGGCTGGAGGCGACCCTCCGGCCCTGCGCTTGTGGCAGTATCGCGGCAGGCGGCCGCCACCCGGCTCGGGGAGCACGTCAAATGGGCGAACCGATCTCATCAGCGTATCTCGCCCGCTGTCACTGCGGGGCAATCTGCGCGCGATATGACACGGCGCTGCCGATTGCACGATGGTCGGTGCGCGCCTGCCAGTGCAGCTTCTGTCGGGCGCACGCGGCGCTCTCGGTGTCCGATCCCGCCGGGCGGCTCGAGTTCACCGCCCTGCAGGCAGAGCATCTGCAGCGCTATCGATTCGCGAGCGGGCAAACGGAATTCCTCCTTTGCCGCGCGTGCGGCGTCTACGTGGGGGCGCGTCTCCTCGGCGAGGCGTTCGGGATCCTGAATGCCCGCGCCCTCGCAGCGATCCCCGCGGATCTCCCGGCCGCGCAGCCGATGAGCTATGCCGGCGAGTCCGCGATGGACAAGAAGGCGCGCCGGCACGCGCGCTGGACTCCGCTGGCGCCGACCAGTCTCTAGGATCCGTGCAGCGGCCGGCCCGCGCGCAGCGGCGACAAACTGGGGGTCGTGCCCGTCCATCGCTTGTAGGCTTGGGAGAAGGACGACAGGTCGCTGAAGCCGAGCCGGACGGCGATGTCCGTAAGTGAGTGGCCGGGGCTGCGCAGGAGGCGGTCGGCCCTGGTGCGGCGGCTGTGTGCCAGCAGCTCGCGGAACGTCGTGCCATTCTCGCGAAACCAGCGTTTCAGGGTGCGCTCGCTGGTGCAGAGCAGCACGGCGACCTCGGTCAGCTTCGGCGTGTGTTGATCGGGCACGCTGGCCAGGTATTCGCGCACCAGGGTTGCGGTATCGAGTTGCGTCCTGCGGCGCTCGACCAGCTCCGCGCACATGCGCTCGCACATTGCGACGGTGACGGCATTGGCCTGCGGCAGCGGACGCTGCAGCAGGCGGTGAGCGATGCAGACCCGGTCATCCGAGGTGCCCCACTGTGGCCTGCAGCCCAGCAGACGGGCCAGCTCCGCGCCAACGGCCGGCGCAGCTGCGTGGCCACGCAGCCGGATCGCGGACGGCGAGGCATCGGCACCGATGATGTCGCGCAGCAGGCGGACGGTAGCGCCCATCGCCCGCTCGACGACGAAGGTCCGCACCTCGGCAGTGAGCCTCGCCGGCGGTTCGAACAGCAGGATGTCGTACTCCCCTTCGCGGCGGTGGGTGATCGAGACGTAGGCGTAAGTCAGCGGCAGAAAGCGTTGCGACAAACGCAGGGCGTCGACGCCGGTGGCGCTGCTCATCAGCCCCAAGCCGAGCACGCCATACGCCGCGAGGTGATAGGTCGAGCCCAGTCGCAGACCCATCCCCGGTTGCGGGGACGAGAGGCGCAACAGGCTACCGATGACGGAGAGCTCCTGGCCTGCACTGACGCTGACCTGCGCGTTCTGCAACCGCGCCTGCGTCAGCCGGCTGCCCGAGAGCAGCTGCGCCGGCGTAAGCCCTTGCGCCCTGCCGAAATCCAGCAGCAGGCGAACGCTGGCAGGGCTGCGGGTGAAGTTCCAGAAATTCATCCGAGGAGCGGCGAGCGGCGGGTGCTGCGGGCGATTATCATGATACTGGCCCAAAAAATAAAGCACATGGCCCGAGCGACTCTCGGCTCGGAGTCGTGCACCGACTACGGTATGCACACCAGAGGCGGTCACCGCCGGGGAGATCGAAATGAGCTATGCCAATCAGCCCGCGTGGCGCGAGATCCAGGAGTTCCTGCCGCAGGCCTATCGGCTCCAGCCGGGCCAGGAGCCGCAGGAGGAATGGTGGCCGTGGCGGCAGCACCGCATCCACCTCGACTGCTACCGCAATCCCGATGCGCCGCTGAAAGTGATCCTGTTCCACGGCGTCGGCACCAACGGCCGGCAGATGTCGACCATCCTCGGCGCCCCGCTGGCGCGGCAGGGATTCGAGACGATCGCCATCGACATGCCGGGGTACGGAGTCACCGAGGTCGGCGCCGGCGCGCGAGTGCGCTACCACGACTGGGTGCAGGCCGGCAGCGACCTCATCGACGCGGAGCTCGCCAGGGATCCGCGCCCCATTGTGCTCTATGGACTGAGCGCCGGCGGGATGGAGACCTACCATGTCGCCGCGCTGAACCGGAAGGTGAAGGGCATCGTCGGCATGACCTTCCTGGACCAGCGCCTGCAACAGGTTCGCGACGAGACGGCGTTCAATCGGCTCATGGGCCGGATCGGCGGGCCGCTGATGGAGCTGCTCGCCGGGACACCGCTGGCCGGCGCGCGCATGCCGATGTCGCTCGCGAGCAAGATGTACGCGCTGGTCAACGACGAGGCTGCGCTCAGGGCGTGTCTGGCGGACCGGACTTCGGCGGGCAACTGGGTCACGATTCGCTTCCTGGCCAGCTATCTGAGCTATACGCCGGCAATCGAGCCCGAGGCGTTCGATGTCTGCCCCATCCTGCTGACACAGCCGGCGCGGGACCGCTGGTCACCGCTGCACCTGAGCGAGTTGTTCCTGAGCCGCATCCGGCAGGTTCCGGTCAGGATGGTGATGCTGGAGAATGCCGGACACTACCCCATCGAGCAGCCGGGGCTCGATCGGATGGTCGCGGCGATCGGCGATTTCTGCCGGGAAGTCCGCTGACCGCGGCCCTGTTTGCGGACTCGCGCGGACGGCGCAAGAATGCGCGCCCACCCCTGCGCAGCGGAGATGCCTCATGGAATTGCGACCTCTGGGAAGGACCGGCCCCCAGGTTTCCGCTTTCGGTCTCGGTTGCATGGGCATGTCGGGCATGTACGGTCCGGCCGACCGCGGCGAATCCATCGCCACCCTTCACGCCGCGCTCGATGCCGGCATCACCCTGCTCGACACCGGTGATTTCTATGGCATGGGCCACAACGAGCTGCTCATCGCCGAGGCATTGCAGGGCGTAGCGCGCGACCGCTTCCAGGTCAGCGTGAAGTTCGGCGCCCAGCGCGACCCCGCCGGCAATTGGGTCGGCTACGATGCGCGCCCGGCGGCCATGAAGACCGCCCTGGCCTACTCGCTGCAGCGCCTGCGGCTGGACCACATCGACATCTATCGCCCCGCGCGCCTCGATCCGGCGGTGCCCATCGAGGAGACGATCGGCGCGATCGCGGACATGGTGAAGGCAGGCTACGTGCGCCGCATCGGGCTTTCCGAAGTCGGGCCAGCCACGATCCGGCGGGCCGCCGCCGTGCACCCGATCTGCGACCTGCAGATCGAGTACTCCCTGATCTCGCGCGGAATCGAGGCGGCCATCCTGCCGACGGTGCGGGAGCTCGGCATCGCCATTACCGCCTACGGCGTGCTCTCCCGCGGCCTCATCAGCGGCCACTGGGTCAAGGACTCGGCGCGCGCCGGGGACTTCCGCGCCCACAGTCCCCGCTTCCGCGGAAACAACCTCGATCACAATCTCGCGCTGGTCGATGCGCTGCGCGCAGTGGCCGATGCACGCGGTGTCAGTGTTGCCCAGATCGCCATCGCCTGGGTGATGGCCCAGGGCAAAGACATCATCCCGCTCATCGGCGCCCGGCGCCGCGACCGCCTAGCCGAGGCCTTGGGAGCGCGGGGAGTCGAGCTCACGCCGGATGACCTGGCCGCGATCGAGAGAGCGGTGCCCAAGGACGCGGCGGCGGGCGAGCGCTATGCCCCCGCCCAGATGGCCAACCTCGACAGCGAGCGTCGCTAGCCGCTCAGGCTCCCGAGGATTTCCCCTGCAGCTGCCGCACCACCGCCAGAGCCCTGGCGACGTGCTCCGTGGGTGAGACATTGCTGATCACGGTCACGATTTTACCGTCACGGGCGATGACGAAAGTCGTCCGGTCTGCGAATCCGTGACCGATCTCGACGCCGCGCACATCCTTCAGGCCCGCCTGTCCCTGCTGAACCGCGACGTCGTAGGACTTCGAGATCTCACCGTGCGCATCCGATGCCGTGGGAAACTTGCCGGCGCAATACTTGGGGTCGGCGGAGAAGTCATTGAGCCGCTCGATGCTGTCGAGCGACACACCGATGATCGTGGCGCCCGCGGCCGCGAACTGCCCGCTGTCCTGCGCAAAGGTGTGCGCCTCGAGATCGCAGCCTCCGGTGTACGCGGACGGGTAGAAGTAAACGACCACGGGACCCTTTCTCAGAGCCTTCCCGAGCGAGAACGTAAAGTCCTTGCCCGCCAGAGACGCTTGCGCCGTGAACCGGGGAGCCGGATCGCCCACCCTGAGGGCAGCCATCGCCGGCAGGGACGCGACGCTCATCAGGAGCGCACCGAGCAGCAAACGTTTCATGTCGAGCACCTCGAGTCGAACCAGCAACCGTTGCAGACGCATTCAGCTTACACCCTCCATGAACCTGATGTCCCTGTCGACGGCATCGCCGAGAACGGCGAGCGCCGCTCGATACTCGGGACTCTCATAAGCCGCTCTCGCCTTCTCCAGGCTGTCGAATTCCATGAGCACGGTACGCTGGACGAGTCCCCCCTCGTGCACCTCGGCGGGCATCCCCCGGGCCAACATGCGCGCGCCTGCGGCGGCGAGCGCCGGAACCGCAAGCTTCGCGTATGCAGCGAGAGCCTCGGGCCTTCTCACCTCGCGATAGAAAGTAATCCAGTAGGCTTTGGCCATTGACGAGTACCTCGGGGCGCCGGGGCGACGATCGATCCAGTCCAGTCTAGCGGGCCGTTCCAACTGGCACCACGCGGCGCTCCGCGGCGGAACGCTGCGCGGCCTCGATGATCTCGAGGCCGGCCACGGCATCCTCGGGCATCACCGGCGGGGGTCCTTCGCCGCGCAGCATCGCGGCCAGTTCGCCGTAGAAACGCGGGTAGGCGCCGGCCTCACTCCGCACCGGCTGCTCGCGAGCACCGTCGGTCAGAACGCCCCAATACTCGGGCGGCTCCTCCCCCCAGCCGGGCCCGACGGCGGGATTTCCGCTGCGCAGCGCGGCCTCCTGCCGGTCCGCATGCCGCTTCACGAATGCCGCGCGCTCCCCGAGCACCCGCAGCCGCGGCCCGCGATGGGCCGCCATGGCGCTCGTCCACAAGTGCGAGCGCACCCCATTGGCATGAGTCAGCGCGACGAATACGTCATCATCGGTCTCGGCGCCGGCCCGGCGGTGGTCGAGCTCGGCGTAGACCTCGCACACCGGACCGAAGAGCGTCAGCGCCTGATCGATGAGGTGGCTGCCCAGGTCATACAGCAGGCCTCCGGCCTCCTCCGCCGCGCCCCGCTCACGCCAACCGCCCTTCAATTCGGGCCGCCATCGCTCGAGGCGGGCCTCGAAGCGAAGGATGCGCCCCAGCGCTCCTTCGCCCATGAGGCGGCGCAGCGTCAGGTGCTCACTATCCCAACGGCGGTTGTGATAGGGAATGACCGGCAACTGCCTCGCATGCGCCACCCGAATGACTTGCCGCGCCTCCGACGCCGTGCGCGCAAACGGCTTGTCGATCACGACCGGGAGCCCGGCCTCCAGGGCTGCCATCGCCAGCGCGGCATGCACGCGATTGGGGGTGGTGATCACCACCAGATCGTGATCGGCGGCGTGGTCCCACAGCCACGCGACCGACGCGGCCACGCGCACGCCGGGATGGTCGCGCCGGGCCTGCGAGCCGCGGGCTTCATTCGAGGTCACCACCGTGGCCAACCTCATCCCGGGCGTCGCGGCGATGAGTGGCGCCTGGAAGGACGCGCCTCCGAGGCCGAAGCCCACCAGAGCGACGCGCAGCTCCTCCTCGGGGCGAGTCAGATCCACTCCGTGAGCTTGTTTCCGGCTTTATCGGTGAACCCACCGACGATGATCATGATGAAATCGATGAGCCACAGAACACCGAAGACCCCGCCCGTGAGCAACATCAGGATCCCGGTGCCCACCTTGCCGACATAGTAACGATGTGCTCCGGTCCAGCCCAGGAAGAAGCACAGGAGGAATGCCGGTAGAATTCTCTTGTCCGAGCCGGCCGGTGTCGCCGTCTGGGGCGCTCCGCATTGCGGACAAGCCTGCGCCGCCTCATGGATTTCCCTGCCGCACGCTCTGCAGTGGATCATGGATCGGATCTCCCCTGGGTTGGCTTTTTATCGGTACCGCGCGGAATTATCACACAGGTGACTCACCCCGGTTACGGGCCGGCGCTCGAGTCCGGATTGATCGGCGCGCAGTTCGTCCGACCGGACATCACGCAGTCCTGCAGCCGGGCCGCGCGGCCCAGAACGCGGATCAGCAGCACGCCGCCGAGCACGAGCAGCAGCGCGATCAGCAGTCCGATGAGCGCGGGCCCACGCGGATCGGGCCGACGGGGACTCCCCGGCTCGTCCGTTCTGCGCGGCAGGAGGTGCAGCTGCGGTCCGCTGAAGAGCGCGACCACTGCTCTGAAGCCCAACATGACCGGTCACCAAGCCTTTCAGGTCCGATGCGATGCCTCTCCCGGGCACCGCGGCGCTATCCTAGCAGGGCTCGACCGATCCAGGCTCGCGCGTTACTTCCGCCGGCCTTTCGCCATCCGGTCGATGGCCTGCGCCATGCCGGAAGTAATGCCGAACACATTGCGCCTGGCCCGTGGCGAGAGCGCCAGCCAGTCGTCCAAACACCCTACGCCCGCGGCCACCAGCCGATCGAGCAGGTATTGCTCGCTGAACTCCGGCGAGTGTCCATCGATGATCTCCTGACTCTGCAGATTTCTGATCATGACGATGCCCTCACTGCCTGTGGCGCGACCCTGACATATCGCAGTTGACCGGGCAGTGATCGTCATCGCATGTCGTGGCCGATTGCGCGCCTCACTTTACTTATTCACGGAACGGCTTCGCAAATGACGCTATCCCGCAGGCAAGGTCCATATATCCAGCACGCCGCGGGTGGCGTCAGCATTGGCGTCACCCTCCGGCAATATGATCTTGCCATCCACCACGATGGGGCTGCTCCAATGGCCCGGTCCGCAGGGCAGGGTCGCGAGGCGCTTGCCGGAGGACGCGTCATACACGTTGAGTCCCCCACTCCCGAACAGCGATCGGTAGCCTCGGTCGGGGTCGTAGACGAACAGCAGACCGTCGGCTTCGAATGGACTGGTACCCGCGGTGTCGTTGCGCCATGCCTCGTGCAGCATCCCGCCCTTTAGCTGCCAGGCCGCGGTGCCACCCGCATCGGCGGCGAACATCCAGGTCTGGCCGCCCTGCCGCCACACCGCGGGCTGGGCGAACAGATCGGTGCCGCTGGGGGTGGAGACGACCTGCAGCTCGTGGCCCTCGTGAGGCGCGGCGCCGGCCATCGCTCCCCGGGCCAACAGCCGGATCTTGCCGTCCTTGCCTCCCTGCGCGAGCAGGTTGCCGCTCAGCAGCACGGGCGATGCCGAGCCCAGGTCGAGATCGCGGGCTCTGAGCTCGGCGGTATTGGTCGGCGCGTAGTTGCCTACGATCGCCGTCGCCTCGGAGTTGAGCTCGATGAGCGCATCGCCCCAGTCAGTCGTGCCGTTCCAATCGCCATTGCCGGTGGCCACGAAAATATGGCCGTCGGCGGGATCGATCACGGCGCCGGCGCGGCCCCAGATGGCCGATTGGGCTTGCGGACAGGATGTCGGCGACATCAGGCCGGTCCGGTTGCTGCAGAGCGAGTTCCATACGTGAAGGAGCTTGCCGGAGCGGCCGTCGAGTACGGCGACATGGCCCTGATAGGGCGGCCGGTCGCCGATGTACCCTCCGGTCACCGCGATGACGCGGCCGTGGAAGAGCTTCAGGGGCGAGGCAATCTTTTCCCGCCGCGGCAGCTCGGTGATCGCCGTGCGCCAGAGGACTCTGCCGTCGCTGACGGCGAGCTTTTGAATGTATCCGTCGGGTGAAGCCGCGTATATGGCTTGCGCGTCGGGAGCCGCTACGGGGGTCGAGTTGGTGAACTGGCGCGTGCCGGCCAGGCTCCGATAGCTGGCGGGGGTGTATTCCCACAGGACCGCGCCGCTATCGGCATCGAGCGCCAGGGTCTTGCCATAACTGGTGGTCACGAAAATGGCGTCATGGCGCGCACCGCCGATGGTGGCCCCATGCAGATAGATGGCGCTGGCATCCACGACCCCGTCCAGCTCCACCTGTCTGCGCCGCAGCCGGCGCAGGCTGGCGGCGGTGATGCCGGTCGGCTCGGGATTGGCGCTGGTGCTCTGCAGGTTGCCGCCAAACATCGGCCAGCTCTGCGCCGGCGCCCGCGGGGCGGCTGCCGCGATCGCCAGGCTCAGCCCGAGCAGCAGACCCGCCGCAACATGACGTCTCATGGGATTCATTCCAGTCACCTGAATCTCCTCAGCGGCAGGCACGATCACGCGGTGCCGGCACTATAAGCCAATTGAAGCGAGCGCACACTTCCCGCCCGCGCGCCGAGAACTGCGTCACGCCGGCAAAGCGGTCGCTCGCGGACCCATTTTCGTTGCCGTACAGTCATCGCCGACCGTTCCGCATGCGCCGGAACCTCGCCTGCGCCCGAGGCACCCACACAGACCGCAGACATGGATTCCGCAGTAGTTACGGCCCGCTCGCCTCGGCTAGTGGTCGTGCCGCGCTGGGTCGACCGGCTCGTCATCGGCTTGGCTATCTATGTCACCGCCGGTGCTATATGGATGCTCACCGGCGCCGGCGGACCGAAGGTCACCTTCGACGTCGGGCTGTATTCCAAACTCCTCGCAGAGCCCGTTTGCATCCTGGTGGCCGCGGCGACCGCGCGGCGCATGGCGCCGGGGCCGCTGCGCTCGGCGTGGTGGTCCCTGTTCGTCGCCCTGTCGCTGTACCTCATCGGCGACTGCATCGGCACCGTCGATTGGCTGGCCGGGCGCGATCCCTTTCCGGGCCTCGCCGATGTCTTCTATTGCGCGTTCTATCTGCCGCTCGCGGCCGCGGCGCTGTGGTTGATCCGGGCCGCGGCGGTGCGGGTCCGGTGGGTCCAGCTGTCGCTGGATGCGGCGATCTTCGTGGTCGGCTTCGGCGCATTCTTCTGGTTCCTGGTGGTCCAGCCGGCGGCCGCGCATGCGCTGCTCGGCGCCCTCAAGGAAGCGCTGAGCGAAGCCTATCTGGCGCTCGACAGCCTGTGTCTGCTGCTGCTCGGCGTGATGCTGCTCACGCGCTCGGGCAGCGCCGGCGGGCTGCGCATTCCTCTGCTGCTGCTCACCGGTTTCGCGACCATGTTTCTCGGCGACATCCTCTGGTCGCTCGCCAAGGTACGCGGCTACTACCTGCCGGGAGGCTTTCAGGACGTCCTGTATCTCTCGTGTTACCTGCCGATGGCGGCCGCCGGACGCGAGCAGATACGCGCGGTCGCCCTGCCCGCGCGCGAGACCTCACGCACCTCGGGCGCGCTGGCGCGCTCGTTGCCGTACGGCGCGATGGCGGCGGCGTTTCTGGTGCTCATCTATCTCAGTCGCGGCGGCCTCGGCGGCCAGGCGACCTTGATGATCGGCGTCGTGTTTGCGCTCACCCTGCTGCTGATGTTCCGTCAGGCCGTGGTGCTTCGGATGGCGGAGGAGCATTACGCATCGCTGGTCGCGAACGCCTCGGACGTGATCATGATCGTCAGCCCGGACGGCGTGGTGCGGTTCGCCTCGCCGGCCGCCACCCGCACCCTGGGTCTCAAGCCCGAGGAAATCACCGGCAAGCGACTCCCCGAGCTATGGGGCGGCGAAGACGGCGAGCGGCTGCGCGGCTTTCTCGACGAGATCGCGCACACGACATCGGGGGTCGTGGGTCCGGTCGAGCTGCGGATGGAGCGGGCGTCCCGGGTGATCGAAGGCGTGGGCAGCAACCTCAGCGAGGATCCGGCGGTGCGGGGCCTCGCGCTCAATTTCCGCGACATCAGCGAGCGCAAGGTGCTCGAGGAGAAGCTGCGCCAGCTCGCCTTCCACGATCCGCTGACGCTGCTCGCCAACCGTAACCTGTTCCGCGACCGCGTGCAGCACGCGCTCGCCCGGACCCGACGGGACGACAGCCGCGCCGCGGTCATGTTCCTCGACGTCGACAACTTCAAGAACATCAACGATTCACTCGGTCACGACGCCGGCGACCGGCTGCTGCAGGCCGTCGCGCAACGCATCGTGCAGACCAGCCGCACTTCCGACACGGTCGCCCGGCTCGGCGGCGACGAGTTCGGGGTGCTGCTGGAAGGCGTCGCCACGGCTGCCGACGCGAGGCGTGTCGCCGACGCGCTGATCGAATCCCTCGCGACGCCCTTCTCGCTCGACGGTCGCGGGGTTCGCGTGACAGCCAGCGTCGGCGTGGCATTCTCCGACGCCGATACCTCCGCCAAGGCGCTGCTCAGCAACGCCGATCTGGCCATGTACCACGCCAAGGCGGCCGGCAAGAACCGCCACGTCACCTTTCAGCCGCAGATGCAGACGCTGCTGCAGGAGCGCCTGCGGCTCGAGGCCGACATCGGGCGGGCGCTCGCCAAGGAGGAATTCTTTCTCGAGTACCAGCCGATCGTCGACCTCGGCACCCGGACGCTGCTCGGCGTCGAGGCGCTGGTTCGCTGGCGCCATCCCGAGGCGGGCGTGTTGATGCCCGCCAGCTTCATTCACATTCTCGAGGAGTGCGGCCAGATCGCGGCGCTGGGGCGCTGGGTGCTGAGCCAGGCCTGCCGCGACGTCTGCGCCTGGCGCCGCTCGATCGCCGGCGCCTCCGGATTGCGCCTCGCCGTGAACGTCTCCGCCCGGCACCTCCAGCATGGCGAGTTGGTACGCGACGTATCCGATGCGCTCGAGGCTTCGGGGTTCGAGGCGGGCAACCTCGTCATCGAGCTCACCGAGAGCACCATGATGTTCAACACCGAGGTCAACCTCGACCGTTTTCACCGCCTGAAGGCGCTCGGCGTGAAAGTGGCGATCGACGACTTCGGCACCGGCTACTCGTCCCTCTCCTATCTGCACCGCTTTCCGATCGACATCCTGAAAATCGACCGCTCGTTCGTCAACGGTCTCGCCAGCTCCGGTGACGGGCCGGATCTGGCGCGCGCGGTCATCACGCTGGGGGAAACCCTGGGACTCGATACGGTCGCCGAAGGGATCGAGCTCGAGCCGCAGGTCGC